>CAZLPC010000058.1:0-11020 GCA_964561305.1 uncultured Anaerolineae bacterium | reverse complement strand
ATCAATATAGACCTCGGCTTGCCCATCTACGGCTTCGACCACTTCGGGCAAGGCTTCAATGGTGGCTATAGCAGTATCCAGTTGGCGACCCCCATGATTTGAGACAATAATACCGCTTGCGCCATGCTGAACGGCTTTTTGGGCATCATCGCCGCGCAGCACCCCCTTCACCAACACGGGTAGTTTGGTGATGCTGCGTAGCCACTCGATATCTTTCCATGTTAGTGAGTCATCAAATAAATTAGCAATATAAGTAGCAAGCCCAGAATTTTCAATTTCACGCTCGATAAATGCCATCCCAGAGCCATAGAAATTGGCGGCTTTGAGGCCGTTGGGCAAATGAAATTGATTGCGGATGTCTTTCTCGCGCCGCCCCAATAGCGGAGTATCTACGGTGACAGCCAAGGCTTGAAAGCCTGCCGCTTCAGCCCGTGCCACCAATGCTTCGGTGACACCGCGATCTTTATAAACATAAAGCTGAAACCAAAGCGGCACACGCGCCACCGCCGCCACATCTTCTAGCCGATAAGTGGACATGGTGCTTAGGCCCATCGTTATGCCGACATTGCTAGCGGCTTTGGCGATGGCAATTTCACCATCCGGATGGGCAAGCGCGGCAAAAGCAGTGGGCGAGATGAGAATAGGGCTAGGGACCTCCATCCCGAAAATGCTGGTGGCCATGTTGCGTTCGCGGACATTGGTCATCATGCGCGGATGTAACTTGATACGATCATACGCACGGCGGTTTTCGCTTACTGTTATTTCATCGTTTGCGCCACCGACATAATAGCCAAAGACCATTGGTGGTAGATTTTGCTCGGCTTGTTTTTCGTAATCAAACAAATTCAACAACATCAAAAATGCTCCTTAATCTGGCGCAAACAAGGCCTTGTCTATGGGGCCGAGAGTTGGCGTGCAAGTTGATCGAGGGCGCGGCGATAGGTACTCTCGGCAGGGGTCAAGACCACCAGCAAATGTGGAGTCTGGGCCACCGTTATCACGCGGCAGATTAAACGTCGCCCGTCCATGTCGTAAAAAATGGATTCTTTGAGGGTTTGTAAAACGCTAACACCATTGGGATAGTTCAATACTCGGGTGGCGATGTGATAAGGGGCTTGTTGTGTGCGTGTATCTAGCCCCTTAATCGCATGTTGCGCAACGACAGCCCCGTGGGTATCTAGCAACAAGGCTGCCAAAAAGCGTTTACTATCAATATTAGCCAAAATAGCTTGCAGATCGCTCATAGATTATTGACCAATAGCCCCTAGTGGAGTGGGTGATGGTTGTGGATCAGCGATCCAGACTGTGATTTCACACAAGGCCGCCACCTCATCCAGCGTATTAAACACCACCAACCGAAAACGATACTCGCCAATCAGCAAAGCCCCAAAGGGTACAATGCTACCCAATGGCCCATTGATAACTGGGCTGGTACGTTCCCCATCGGTATAAACGCTGAAATTGCTCTGAGAGATACCTTTAATTTCAAAGCGATACTTAGCGAAACCATCAACATTGGCCGTGCCCAGAATGGTCGTATCTTGTGAGATGTATTGGCCATTGGCAGGAATTTGGATCCATGCCCGATCTGGATCACATCCAATCCGGGGATCGCTGGGGCCAATAGTGCCGATAGGAGTGCTGGGTGGTGCAAACGTGGACAAAATACCTGGCCCTGCCGTAGGGGCCCGATTGGGATCGACGTTAAAGCCATCGCCGCTATTACTGGGTGGGTTGGTGGCGAACGTACGAACAATGACGGGCGAAATATCGGGTGGCAGGCCAGCCTGCCAAGTGGGGGCAGCAAACGCGCTGATGCCCCATACCACAATCATTAGCTCGACCATAATGGCCACAAACGTGAACGAGCGCCCCCCGCGCCGTTGGGCCAGTTCGCGCTCTAACCCAAATTGGGCAAAGCGCAACTCTGACGAGGCGACCCACAATGAACGCAAGTGCCACAAGAAGATTGCACCCGCCAACACATAGAGGCCGGGTGCTAGATTTTCAATTAGCGAGAGAAAGCCGCCCATAAGCGTTTTTTTCCTCCGATACTAAAATATGCCTTAGATGTCTTGCAAAATGCCACGGATGAGCTTTATTAGCTTAGGGACAATTGTTGCACCCATTTCTAGTACCTCTTCGTGGCTAACATTGCGTTGCACATCTTGATGATCAATGCTGATGTTGGTGATGCTCGAAATACCCAATACGCGCATTCCACCATGCCGCGCCACCGCTACTTCGGGTGCAGTAGACATGCCAACAGCATCTGCGCCCCATATACGAAACATGCGAATTTCGGCAGGGGTTTCAAAAGCCGGCCCAGAGAGGCACAAATAGACCCCTTTTTGAAGCGGGATACCCAATTGGCGGGCCACGCGGATAGCGTGTTCGCGCAGGTTGCGGTCATAGGCCACGGTATAGATCGGGAAGCGGTCACCAAGACGCTCATCATTAGGGCCCATCATCGCATTATGGCTCATGTGGCCCAGCAAATTAATGTGATCTTCAATCAACATCAAATCGCCTGCCGAGAAACTGGTGTTCAATCCACCCGCCGCATTCGTTACAATGAGTGTCTCGATACCCATCAACTGCATCACCCGGATCGGGAAAGTTACTTGTTGCATACTATAGCCTTCATAGTAATGTACGCGCCCTTGCATTACCAACACAGGTTGATCTTCGATATGCCCGATCACCAAGCGGCCTTTATGACCATGAACGGTAGATTTGGGCCAGTGGGGCAGCTCGCTGGTGGGGATAATGGTCGGGTTTTCGACAGAATCGGCTAAAGGGCCCAGTCCAGAGCCAAGAATAATGCCGATTTTGGGCTGAATGTTGATTTGTTGCGCGATAAAATGCGCGGTTTCTTCATAATCGCTATAGGTAAAAGTCGTTTGTTGCATACTTTCTAATTCTCCAGTTAAACTTTCTGTATTGTGACATGCCCATTGGCATTGTAAGCGCATGGTCAAAGGAGCGTGCTATGACGTTTTGGCAGCAAGTGCATCGTCGAATTCTAACCGTTCTTGATCAAATTTTCATGATCCTTAATTTGCCGACCTTCAGCAGCGACCTAGATGGCCGGATGCGGCGCTTGCGCCATATCTATTATCACAACCCTAAAGCAACTGTGGCGCATGGGCAAGTGCGCGATATTTTACACGGTCATGTAGATAAACCCTACCGTGCCTATTATGAACGTTTGTTGTCGGTCGAGCGTTTGATATATGCCAGTTTGCAACGCTTGCCCAACAGCGTCACCTATCAAGACCTTCTTAGCCAAACGCAACTCTTAGGCGATAGGCTGGCACTGTTGATTGACGAGTTGCAAGCATTAGAACACCAACTGCAACAGCTAAAAATAGTGGATGCAACCCTAGCCGACCAAATGAGCGCCCAATATGAGGCGTTGCGCCTGCAACTAGAGGCCGGCTTTTTGCAGCAAGCGCAACTGCCCGCTAGCGTGCAGGGCTTGGCCTTTGCCCGCACCACCCGCGAAACCGAACGCCTAACCGAACAACTGAACACTTTAACCTTGCAGCTAGAGGACATCGCCGCCAGCTATGCCGAATTGGATGATGATCCGATTGCCCGCGCCTTAAGGAATACGACCAATGAAGATTGATGCCCTAATTTGGGATATGGATGGTGTTTTAATTGACTCTGAACCGTTTTGGCAGGCTGCCGAAGTTGAAATTTTAGGGACAGTAGGCCTGCAACTGACACTAGAAGATTGTCAGCAAACACTCGGCCAGCGTATTGATAAAGTGGTGGAATATTGGCACAACCGCCAACCATGGCCTATGCCACCCACCCTAGACGATATAACCCATCAAATTGTAGAAGGCGTGGCCCAACGCATCCAACAAGAAGGTATGGCCAAAGAAGGCGTGATTGAAGTGTTGGCTTTTTTGAAGGCCCAAAACTTGCCGATGGCCATTGCGTCCTCGTCGCACCTATACTTAATTGAGGCGGTGGTTGACCATTTGGGCATTGCCGATTATTTTAGCATCTTGCATTCAGCCGAATTTGAGGCTTATGGTAAGCCGCATCCGGCTGTGTATTTGAATACGGCCGATAAACTCGGTGTTTTGCCCCAAAACTGCCTTGTCATCGAAGACTCTTTGCGCGGCATTTTGTCGGCCAAAGCGGCTGAAATGCACTGCATTGCTGTGCCAGATCCCTCATTGCGCGATGACCCGCGCTTGAGCATCGCAGATGTGGTGTTGGCCACACTAAACGACTTTACCCCTGCTTTTTGGGAACATTTACTCTCGCAATAACCCTATAGGAAAAATAATGATGAACCTTGAAAAACTTATATTAGATATAAACAGCCGTGTTGAAGGCCACCGCGACGAGTTAATCAACTTTCTACGTGATCTATGCGCCATTCCGAGTATGGACAGTCAAATTAGGGATGTAGGCGACCGCGCCGCCGCCGAAATGTATAAGGTGGGCTTTGATCGGGTGTGGTTTGATCAAATGGGGAACATTGTTGGGCAAATTGGCGATGGCCCGCGCAAGCTGCTCTACGATAGCCACCTAGACACCGTTGGCATTGGCGACCCCGATGAATGGGAGTGGGATCCCTTCACTGGCAAAATTGAAGATGGCGTGTTTTATGCACGGGGCGCTTGCGACGAAAAAGGCAGCACCCCCGGCATGATCTATGGCCTTGCTATTGCCCGCGACTTGGGCTTGCTAGAGGGCTATACGGCCTATTATTTTGGCAATATGGAAGAATGGAACGACGGCAGTGCCCCCCAAGCCTTCTTAGAGACCGAAAACATTGTCCCCAATTTTGTGGTGATTGGTGAACCCACACGCATGATGGTTTATCGGGGCCATAAAGGCCGTGTAGAGATGAAAGTAGTGGCCAAAGGCAAAAGCGCCCATGCTGCCAGCAATTATCTGGGCGATAATGCCATTTATAAGCTGTTGCCCATTATTGACAGCATTAGCCAAATGCAGCCGCAATTGGGCGACCACGAGGTGTTGGGGCCGGGCCGCATTACGGTCACTGATATTTCGGCCATTACCCCAAGCATCAATGCCGTACCCAATGAAGCAACTATTTTTGTTGATCGGCGCATTACATGGGGCGAAACCCCCGAACAAGTCATTGAAGAAGTACGCCAAGTGGTAGGAGCGCGGACAGATATTCAAGTTGAATTGCTGATTTATAACGAGCCAAGCTACACCGGCTTTGTGCTGGAGACTGACAAAATTTATCCAGCGTGGTTTTTTGAAGAGAGCGATCCGTTTGTGCAAGCTGGTTTGGCAACGCTGCGTGCGTTGGGCGAGGCCGATCCACAAACGGGCACATGGAACTTTTCGACCAACGGCACATATTGGGCGGGCAAGCGCGGCATTCCTAGCATTGGCTATGGGCCGGGTGACGAAGTAGACGCGCACACCGTGTTGGATCGGGTTTCGCTAGATGATGTGGTGCGTTCAACGGCGTTTTATGCGCTTTTGCCGTTTATGCTAAAGCAGCAAAGCGACGGCTAAAACAGTACATTGCTCATTTTGTGGGCGCAACTGTAAAATAGACTGTTCCGAAGATTGGATTCTGACATAAATACAGGAGACCCCCATCATGCAGACCCATCTTGTAGGGCGCGACATGATCACCACTCAAGAGTGGACACGCGACGAAATTGATACCATCATGGAAGTTGCTTATGATTTGAAGCGTAAGCGGGCACTGGGTGAGTCTCATGCAGTGCTGCGCGACAAAGTATTGGCTATGCTATTCTTCTTCAGCAGCACCCGCACCCGCGTCAGTTTTGAAGCAGGGATGGCTCAGTTGGGCGGCCATGCCCAATTTATTGATCATCGCAGCACCCAAATTTCGCATGGCGACACCGCCAAAGAAATCGGCGAAATTATGGGGCGCTATTGTGATGGCATCGCCATTCGGCAGTGCGATTGGGGCGTGGGCAACGATTATATTCGTGAGGTGGCCGCCGCTAGCCGCGTTCCTGTGCTAAATATGCAGTGCGATGTGTATCACCCTTTCCAAATTTTGGCCGACTTGATGACGATTCAAGAATATTTTGGACGCGAAAGTTTAAAGGGCAAAACGATCAACGTCAGTTGGGCCTATGCCTCTAGTTATCAAAAGCCGATCAGCGTACCCCAAAGCCTTATTTTGCTGATGACGCGCTATGGCATGAATGTACGCCTCACGCATCCACCAGAGTACAACCTAATGCCCGATATTGTGGATCAGGCCAAGTCTAATGCCCGCAAACATGGTGGCAGTTTTGAAATTCTCGACGATTTTGATGCGGGTTTTAAAGATGCTGATGTGGTCTATCCAAAAAGTTGGGGCGCTTTGCTGACCACCACCGACGATGCTGAAAGCGCAGCGATTGGCAGCCGTTATACCGATTGGATTACAGATGAGCGTCGCATGGCCCTTGCTAAAGAACACGCCATTTATATGCACTGTCTACCCGCCGATCGCAATATTGAAGTGACTGATGCTGTATTGGATGGCCCCCAAAGCGTAGTGTATGATGAGGCCGAAAACCGTTTACATGTTCAAAAAGCCGTTATGGCCTTAACCATGCGCTAGGAACAGAGCCAACAGACTATGGACAGAACCGCCGTTATCGCTGTCGGGGGAAACTCCCTTATTTTAGACAATCGCCATCCTGAAGTAGAGCGCCAGTGGGAAGCAGTGCGCGAAACCTGCGAACACATCGCTGAAATGGTTGAAGCGGGCTGGAAAGTGATTGTCACACATGGCAATGGGCCCCAAGTAGGCTTTATCTTGCGTCGTAACGAACTGGCCGCGCCCGAAGTTCATGAAACACCCTTTGATCTGATTGTGGCCGACACACAAGGCTCGATTGGCTATATGCTCCAGCAAACGCTAAATAACACCTTGCGTGTGCGCGGCATCAATCGTAGTGTAGTGACGGTGATCACTCAAGTGGTGGTGGATCGAGATGATCCGGCCTTTACTGCCCCCAGCAAACCCATTGGCAAATTTATGTCAGAAGAGGAAACGGGCAAGTTTAAGCTAGCGGGCTGGAACTTGGTAGAAGACTCTGGGCGTGGGTGGCGGCGCGTCGTGGCCTCGCCACAACCGCGTGAAATTGTCGAGCAAGGCGCAATCCGTTCTATGATTAAGTCCGGCTATATTGTTGTGGCATGTGGTGGCGGCGGCGTACCCGTTATTCGCAATGCTGAAGGATCGTTAGAGGGCGTGGCGGCAGTCATTGACAAAGACCTTGCTTCTAGCTTGTTGGCGCAGTCGTTGCGGGCCGATTTATTCATTATTTCGACAGGTGTCGAGCGAGTCGCCATCAATTTTAATACACCTGATCAGCGCGATCTGCCTCAAATGACCTTGGCCCAAGCGCATCAATATCTGGAAGAAGGACACTTTGCCAAAGGTAGTATGCGCCCGAAGGTTGAGGCGGTGGTGGACTTTATCGAAAAAGGTGGCCCCCGCGCCCTCATCACCAATCCGTCCAGCTTGGGTGCGGCGCTGCGTGGAGAAACTGGCACATGGATCACCCCCAACTAGCAATAGATATGCAGTGTGTGGTGTGCGGGGCAGCATACGGGCTTGGGCAGACAGATTATATCTGCCTAGCCTGTGGCCCTGTCGGCACACTAAATGTCCGCTATCAACACGAGCCTCATCAACAGCCTACCAATGGCGCTTTAACGATGTGGCGGCAACGCGATTTGTTGCCATTAATTGGCGATCCACTGGTGGGCCTTAGTAGCATTGGTGGCACGCCATTGGTGAGCTATGCCGCGCTAAAAAATCTTGCCGCTGCGTTAGATGTGGCGGGTATGTGTATAAAAAATGATGGCCTTAGCCTTACGGGATCACTGAAAGATCGCGCTAGTGCAATGGTAGTGAACTATGCGGTGCAACAACTGGGCCGCCCCATTATTGCCACCGCTAGCACAGGCAACGCGGCGGCGGCTTTGGCCGGCTGTTGTGCGGCTGTGCCAGAGGCCCAAGCTGTGATTTTTGTGCCAGCTTCTGCGCCCGAAGGCAAAATTGCCCAAATGTTGATCTTTGGGGCCACTGTGTTGTTGATAGAGGGTGATTATGACACAGCCTTTGATCTTTGTTGGGAAGCGTGCGAGGCTTTTGGCTGGTATAACCGCAGCACAGGGATCAACCCCATTACGACCGAAGGCAAGAAAACCGTGGCGCATGAAATCGCCGAGCAACTTGGCTGGCAAATGCCCGATGTGATCATGGTGTCGGTGGGCGATGGCAGTATCATCAGTGGTGTCTACAAAGGCTGCCGTGAGTTATATGATTTGGGCTGGACGGACAAAATGCCGCGTCTGATTGGCGTGCAGTCTAGCACTAGCGATGCGTTGGTTTATGCGTGGGAGCATAATCTAGCGGCGGCTGATATGGTAGATCATCCCGCCAATACCATCGCTGATAGCATCAGTAGCCGCTTGCCCCGCGACCGCGCCAAAGCCTTGCAAGCCATTCGTGAATCGAAAGGGGCCTTTGTGCGGGTAGATGATGAAGCTATTTTGGCGGCTATTCCGGCATTGGCACGCGGATCGGGGGTTTTTGCCGAACCTGCGGCCGCCGCCGCCTATGCTGGTGCAATTGTCGCCCGTCAACATGGATACATTGAATCCACTGATCATGTTTTGTTGCTGATAACAGGCAATGGGCTAAAAGATGTGCGCGGTGCAATGCAGAGCATAGCCCACCAACGTCCGCTTGTAGTAAAACCAGAATTGGCCGCCGTGCGGACAGCTTTAGAATCTGCAACATTTACTATGCTAGATAGCGATTGATAAACAGCAATGACGCAACCAACCCCTACTTTTTCTGTGATAGCGCCTGTTCATAACGAGCAAGGCAACCTGACCAAACTCTATGAGCGTATTCGGGCGGTGATGGAGGGCCTCGGTGATCCATGGGAATTAATCATGGTGAACGATGGCAGCACCGATAATTCTTTTAACGAAATGATGGATTTGCATCGGCAAGATGTACGTGTGCGCCTGATTAACTTTGCCCGCAACTTTGGCCACCAAACCGCCGTCACTGCTGGTATGGACTTTTCACGGGGGCAAGCGGTGATCTTGATTGATGCCGACCTGCAAGACCCGCCCGAACTCATCGCCGATATGGTGGCCAAATGGCGCGAGGGTTATCATGTGGTTTATGCAGTGCGGGCCCAGCGCGAAGGCGAAAGCCAGTTTAAGGTATGGACGGCCAAATTGTTCTATCGCCTGACCAACAGCATCACCAATATTGACATCCCGATTGATACGGGCGATTTTCGCTTGATGGATCGGCGTGTAGTGAATGCTGTGAACGCGCTGCGCGAGCATAATCGTTTTATTCGTGGCATGACCAGTTGGGTTGGTTTTCGGCAAACGGGCGTAGAATATGTCCGCAAAGCCCGCGAACTGGGCGAAACCAAATATACCCTGCGCAAAATGCTGAAGCTGGCGCTGGATGGCATTACGGGCTTCAGCTATTTTCCGCTACAGGTGGCCATTTACATCAGCTTTATATTGGCGGTGTTAGCTGTGCTGGCTTTGCCTGTGATTGTGGTGTTGCGGCTGGCTACCAGTGAAGCCTTTTTAGAAGGCCAAGCTACAACTTTGTCGGTGTTGTTGATTCTAAGTGCGTTTCAATTCTTGTTCTTTTTCATCATGGGGCAATATATCGCCCGTATTTATGACGAAGTGCGGGGCCGCCCTTTATATGTCATTGCCGATACTTATGGCTTGCCATCCCAAAATGTACCGCTACGAGTTGTACCACCCGTACAGGTACGAGAAGAACACGGCCTAGAATCCAGCCATCCTCAGAGTGAATGATTTTATTGGTATTTAACCAGTAAGGCGATGATAGATGATTGATTTGACGATTTATCCTGAAATAGTAGAACGCACCATTCAACGTGCGCGTGACCGCCATATTTTCATGCCCACCTATGGCATGATGCGCGACCCTCAAACAATTCCACTTGAAATCCGTGAAAAATTAGCCAGTGTAGGCTTGTGGGATGTAAACCCGCTTAATCTTAGCCGTATTACATGGCAAAATGCACCTGTTCCGCAGGGCGGCGGCTTTAGCGGTGTGAATTACCTCAGCATTCCGCCTGAACTAACGGGCACAAATGCGACCATCATCACGCTCTTGGGCAAATGGTTTCCGACAGGGGCGCATAAAGTTGGCGCGTCTTATGGTTGTCTTGCGCCGCGTTTAGTAACAGGTCAATTTGATCCGTCCAATCAAAAAGCGGTGTGGCCTTCCACAGGCAACTATTGTCGTGGTGGTGCTTATGACTCGGCATTGTTGGGCTGCGAGTCTATCGCCATTTTGCCCGAAGGCATGAGCCGCGAACGGTTCGAGTGGTTGTCGAAAATTGCTGGCGAGGTGATCGCCACTTATGGCACAGAAAGCAACGTCAAAGAGATTTTTGACAAATGCCACGAGCTGACGGCCCAACGCGGCGACAACATTATGATCTTCAATCAATTTGACGAGATGGGCAATCATTTATGGCACTATGGCGTAACAGGGCCGGCCTTTTTATCAGTTTTAGAGCAAGTCATGGGCCCACATGATCACTATCGTGGTATTGCACTGCACACCGGTTCGGCAGGATCACTTGGTGCAGCCGACTATCTGAAAGAGATTTTCCCTACCAGTAAAATTGCCGCCGCCGAAGCTCTAGAATGTCCCACGCTGCTTTATAACGGCTATGGATCGCACCGCATTGAAGGCATTGGCGATAAGCATGTGCCATGGATTCATAATGTTCGCAATACTGATATGGTAATCGGGATCGAAGATGAAGCCACTATTCGCCTGATGCGCTTATTTAATGAACCCGCAGGCCAAGCCTATTTGGTGAAACAAGGTGTGCCCGAAGAATTTGTGGCTCAATTACACCTATTCGGGATTTCTTGCATTGCCAACATGCTGGCCGCCATCAAAATGGCTAAGTATTATGAGTGGGGCGAAGGCGATGTGATTGTT
>CAZLPC010000057.1:2090-11021 GCA_964561305.1 uncultured Anaerolineae bacterium | reverse complement strand
GACTATGCTACCCCTCCAAAAAAATTGATGTTGGCTCATTATAGCAAACCAGCCAAGTCGGTCAAGCCTGCCTCTTCTTCACTTAGCAAAAAGCGGCTAATTGTAGTGTTTGAAGTCTGTCCACATTTCTGAAAGGGGTTGCCTTGGCCCACGACAAATAAAAACATGTGCCCCAAAAGTCTCGTTTTCAATGTTATAAGGCATTTCAATGATAGTTGCTAGTTCGACACTTTGGAAGTGTTGGCGCAAAAACGATTCACTTATGCGTACAGCAATCACCACATCACCCGATGCGTTGTTGGTTCCCCATAAATAATAACTATTGTGTCCACTGATAGCTGGCGGCAACCCGTCGCCAAGTACATTAAGGGCGCTAGCTTCGCCATAGCTTCCTGTCAAAATTACTGCCTGAACGCGCTCATCGGGTGGCAAAGTCTGATACACATCTTCCACTTGGGCAACCATTTCTGGCCAGCCCACCATCTCTGCAAATTCGTCGTGTATTTCAACAATACCAGTATCTACCAGTGTTTTAAGGGGCAATATAGGCATAAATATGGGTACAAAGCTAAGGCCATTTACCACCACCGCCACTATCAAGCCATATTGAATCCATTTGGCCGAGGCAAGATTTGGCCGCGCTGCTAACCAGCGTTCGATGCCAAGCATACCTGCCGCAATCAAGAGAGGATATAGCGGCGCAATATAATAAGGCTTGGCTTGGGTAGCAACCGCAATCCCCAGCACTGACAATACCAACCACCCCAACGGACGATAAGTTATATTTTGGGTTGAAAAAAGCTGAACGAGACCGAAAAGCGCCACCGGAAATAACACAAGCCCCAAAAAGACCAATTGCAACAAGGCAAAATCGGCAAGTGAGGCTTCTGCACGCCAATTAGCGTTGTTGTTTCGGGTAAATTCTAAGCTAGGGAAGTCATTTTGCAGTTGCCAGAGCAGATTGGGGAAGAAAACCGCCAACGCAATCAGTCCCCCAAGATAGGGATAAGGTGTTTTTAACATCTGGCGGTGTTGTGTTAATACAATACCCGCCAACATACCCACCCCCCACAACACAATGGTATATTTGGTTTGTAAGGCGAAGCCAGCTACCAAGCCAATTGACAACCAATAGCGTGGATTATTTGTCTTCAATAGTAAAATCAAAAGATATGTGCCAAGGACCCACCACCATTGATCAAATGTAACCGTTTGAAACATGGTGTTAGACAAAAGAAAAAAGGGGGTAGCAATCACAGCAAGGGCAACCAGCACTTGTGTGCTTAAGCGTCCGCCCATTTGCCGCGCCATTATCCCTGTCAAAAGCACAATCCCGCCACTCGCCAACGCCGGAAACAGCCGTAACCCACCTAACGATGTTTGCCCAAAAACCTCGCTGGCTACCCGTGCAATTAAAGGTGTTAAAGGTGGATGATCAACATAGCCCCACGCTAGGTGTTGCCCGCCGACGATATAATAAAATTCGTCACGATGAAACCCATACTGCCGATTACTAAGAACATGAATCACTACCTTAACGCACGCAATATACAATAAAATGGCTGTTGGGCTGGTGAACAATGTTCGCCAAGAGCTACTATCGTCGTGGCTGGTTTGATGATTGGGTGCAAATTTCAAAAAACGCTGTTTCAGAAGTTTGGTTAGGCCCATTGTTTGCCTCCTTAAACAGGATAGTTGGCATAACTATATGAACACCTCAATGCAAGCATAACATTGTTTACAAAATTCGTCTGCTTATCCAAATAAAAAAGAGTGATGTTGTTCATCACCCCTTTTCATATCAGATATTTTGATAGCTAACGGATGGAGTCGGCTACAATTTCGGCCACATCTCTTATTTCTACATTATCCACATTCATAGATTGGGTGGCGCTGTCTAGCATAACGGTGCAGAAAGGGCAGGCCGCCGCAATTATGCCATGTTCGTTCATTTGCACGTTTTCGCCAACGGTACGTGGGGCTTTATCGTGGCTTTCAGGGATGTTGCCATTCAGGACCTCAACGGCTTCAGTCAAGCGTATCATATTAATGGGGTGTTCTTGGTGTGTTTCCATCCATACCTGAGCGCCACCGCCGCCACAGCATAGGCCCCGGTCTCGACTGCGGGCCATCTCGACTAATTCAACATTAGGCAGCGCAGCCAACATTTGGCGCGGACTGTCGTATTCATCGTTATAGCGCCCCAGATAGCACGAGTCGTGATAGGTAATTTTACGGACGGCTTGGCCCATTTCATCGGCTGTGCCATTGGTGGCATAGTCGGGTTTCACCTTGCCCTCGTTAATGAGCTTGGCGATATATTGGCTGTGATGCACAACGGTATAGTTGCCGCCAAAGTCTGGAAATTCGTTTTTCATCGTATTGAAGCAATGCGGACAGTGGGTGATGATGACATTAAATTCATAGCTATTGAGCAACTCGACGATAGGATTGACGCTTTCTTGAAACAAAAACTCGTTGCCGCCGCGCCGCGCCCATTCACAGTGACAAGTTTCTTCTTCGCCCAAAACGGCCCAATCTATACCCGCAGCATTCAAAATTTTAGCCACGGCGCGGGTGGTACGTTGACTGTTCGGATCATACGAACCCGCACAGCCCACCCAATACAATACATCTACCTTTTTCTTTTGGGCCATGATAGGCGCTTCGATACCTGCTTGCTCGGCCCAGGCAAGGCGCGAGTCACGGTTGTTCCATGGATTACCAGAGCGTTCGGCGTTGGTGAAGGTGTTGCCCAGCAAGTCGGGGGGTGTGCCTTCCATCAGCACTAAATGGCGGCGCATATCCACGATGCTATCTACATGCTCGATCAAGACTGGGCATTCTTCGACACAAGCATAACATGTGGTGCAAGCCCATAGGGCATCGGGGCTAAAAAGCTCATGCCCATCATAATTCACTCCAATAAGAGGTAGATCGCCCGCTTCCACAACTGGGCCATTGCCATTTTGGGCAGCAGGATGCAAGCCAATACCCAAGGGCCCGCTATACAAATCCATACTGCGCCGAATATCCAATACAATTTGCTTGGGATTAAGGGGTGTGCCGGCCATATAGGCTGGACAAGCCATCTGACAGCGCCCACACTCGGTGCAAGCATCGCCATCCATTAACTGAAAAACAGTGAAATCAGTTAGGTGGCCCACGCCAAATTGTTCGATGTTCTCATCTTCTAGGTTAAGAGGAGCTAGTTGGCCATGTTGGCGAAAATTGCTAAAGAAAATATTAAGCGGACTATAGATGATGTGCTTCAAGGGGGTATCTATTAGCGCCACAATGAATACGGCCACCTGTAAGGAGTGGAACCACCAAAAGACCACATGCCAATCGCGCCATACCTGCTCACTCTCACTAAGCACCAATAAGCCTTGGGCCATTGTCCAGCCCACGAAAGAGTAGCGCCCCCACGTATCACCAATATAAGCATCTAGGGCTGCCAAACGGAAGGCCTCGACCAATAAACCCGTGACTACTAACAGCCAAAGCTGAAGCAGTACCAAATTAAAGCTGGCACTAAGCGTTAATTTTTCAGGCCGAACGATATTGCGCCGCCACAGTGCATAGCCCAACCCCAGTAAAAATGCCAGCGAAAACGCATCTAGTACAAATTCATAGAAAAGGTAAAAATCACCAATCAAGATTTTGGTCGAAAAAACCTTATCGGCAAAGTCATGATCTACTGTAGCCAATGACGTGCCAATAAAAAGTGCTGTAAAACCCGCAAACATCATGGCATGGGCAATGCCCGGCGCACGATCTTTAAGAATTTTCGATTGTCCCAATACATACTTCAACACGCGGGCAGTACGTTCAATAGGCCGATCAAAGGTGAGATCGCCTTGGCCTTTACGCCATGTTTGGACGCGAAACCACAAGCGCCCCAATAACAGGAAAACGGCTAGGCCCATCAGTGCATACAAATACATGTCGTGCCCTTCGACATTCCATAATGTCCATCGGCACGGTGTGTCGAGGCTGCCACATGATTCAGGAAAATCTGGCATTATTGCTTCTCCAGTAGACAAACAGCTTTAATTTTTAATTAAATTTACCACTTTGTTTAACACAAGTATAACAACGACACCCCAACTAGCCAAACCTTAAGGCATTTCATTGTCGCCAGCCCGCGCAAAATCCCCAATATCTTGAGGGGGATAAATGGCGTAACCAGATTGTTGTGCGCCATAAAGCAATTGGCGTGCTTGCCCTAATAAAGCATCGGTATGGGGTTGTGGATCAAAGCTCAGTGCTGCCTCTAGCAACACCACCGCTTGATGGGTCATGGGTGGGTTCATCATCAGCAAACGCCCCAGATCGGTGGCATGACGTGCTGCGGCCCTATAGTCCTTCATTTGGAGGCTTAGGTGCAAGGCTTGGCGGCCATAATGCACGGCCCAGTCCAAATAGCCTTCAGTCTCAGAAACAAAGGCCAAACTGCCCAACTGATGCCGCGCTTCGTCAAGATCATTCAAATCTTGGGCAATTTGTAGGGCCAACATGTGACGTTTACCGGCCTCGCGCCAACGACCCATATAGCCTAGGGCCGTGCCTAAATTACCCAGTGCTTGGCCTTGTAGGTCGCGGCGGCCTGCCCGTTCAAAAGCATCGGCGGCTTGAGCCAACAACACCGAAGCCGCCTGATACTCACCCCGATCAATGAGAATGGTGGCGGCTTTGCCCATTGTGATCCCAGCCGGAATGAGGGCACGGTGATTTTCTAGCAGCATGGCGGCTTGCTGATAGTCAGCGAGGGCCAAGTCTTCATCGGACAATACCATACGGGCATCGGCGGCAATAGCCAGCATACGCCCCCGATCTGCCGTTTGTAGCGCCACATGCTGCAAACCATGTTCAATGCGCGACAGGGCTTCAAACGGCTGTTCTAGCTCGACATGAGCTTGGGCTGCGGCTAAAATGCCGCGCACAAAAATCTCATAATCGCGCTGTGGATGGGCGTTATTGACACATTCCTCATAAAAACGGGCCGCTTCTTTTAACTGATCGCGGTTGGTGTACCAATCGCCGATATTGAGGGCCAAACGTGCCACCCGGTGTGAGTCATCGTTGGCTTGTGCTGCACCCAATTCTACCAACAATTTATCTAGCGACTCGTTAATGCTGCTCTCGGCTGTTTCGGCTGGCTCCGACACTTTCATGAGGGCTGTTCGTAGTGAAAATTGATGCTCGATATTGGCCACATCAGAAAATTCGCCGGCCAAGCGTTGCAAACGCTGATACCATATATGATATCCGCGTGTCCGCACAAAACTATCGGCCCCGTGCCGCGCCAAGAGCTTCACAAGGGTTTGCGTATATTGCGTGTCGCGCAGTTGGTCGGCCAAGCGAGCTGCCCCATAAATATGGTTGGCAGTATCTGCCAGCGCCTCGTGATTTGTGGGGGTGGGGTGTTCGGTATGTTGCAACACAAAGCGCAAAACCCCTTGCATAATGCGGGCGCGAGTTTGGTGAAGCTGATTGATCGATTGTAAGCGCCGTCGCCCATACAGGCGCACCAAGTCGTGGATCAATATCATCTGGGACTCATCTTGGGTTTGCCGAATGAATCCTTGTTGCAGCAATGTGTCTAGCAATAGATTCAGGGTGTCGTTAGGAATACCGCTAATGATACGCAGCAAATCGGGACGCACATGGTCGGCAAACAACACGCTAAGTAACAACAGCAAACCTTGTGCTGTACTATCAAGTTGTCGGAAAGCCGCATCTATTACACCAAGGCTGCGGCTTTGGGGTCCGGGTGGCGTTTGGGGCAGCAAGCTGGCAAAATGCGTCGAAGTTGTGCCCATAGCCGCACTTTGTTGGCCGGCCAATACTAGACCAAATGGCCAGCCATCAATATAATTGAGAAAGGGTGCTAATAATGCTGTGCGGCGTGTTGGCTCTATCTGTCCTATTGTCCTATAGAGAGCTTCGGCATCATCCGGATCTAACGCACCTAGCGCAATATGATCATCTGCACTAATTCCTACATGGCTTAACAACAACGTAGGAATGGAAGACACACAGGTTTCTAGTAACATTTTCACAGTCAAAATGTCATTATTGGTGCTGATGCCGCCAATTATCAACAACGGCTGATCAGAAGTCAGATGCTGGCGCAAGGTTTGATAAGTTTCGGCATTGGGGTTTTCGACGGCGCAAGCATATAGCCGACATAAACGCTCGGTAAGCGTATTAAAATCGTCATGATACAGCGTGATCCAAATGACTGGCCGTTGTTCGGCCAGTTGTTGTTCGGCAAGTGCAGCAGCCATAGCCCGCTTGCCAGCGCCAGCCCCGCCGCTGATCCAGATAGTAGCGGCTGCTGATAAGCGCAATGAAAGTTTTTGTAGCCATTCATCGCGCCCATATAAGCCGTAGGTAGCCGAAAACGGCAGTTTTTGAGAAAGGTGTAGCCGTTGTTCGCGCATTAAGCTGAAGGTTGTGGTGGCGGAACAGGCAAGTCTTCTTCGGCGGTTTCGCGCCATTTTAGACCTTCATCGGGTAACATCACCGGAATGCCATCAATGATCGGATATTTGCATCCAGAGTCATCGGCCACCAGCCATGTATCTTTTACCAAGCGCAACCGCCCCCGATCAGGATCGCTGCCTTCTTTTAAGGCAATCGGGCAACGCAAAATTTCAATTAATTCTGGTTTAATCATCTCACTCATGATGGTAAGGCTCTCTATTTTGGCTAAATTCTGAATATCTCATAAAATTTTACAGAACTTATCGCCCATCGTCAAAAGCATACATTGACAAAAAAACACCACTCACCTACGCTATTTATACCCTGTAGTTAAGATTGAGTGTCATCAAACAGGAAAAAACGAAATGCCACGTATCTTAATTGTGGAAGATAATGCAGATATTGCAACATTATATCAACGGGCTTTGATGCTGCATGAGAACACGGTTGCCTCCAGCGCCGAAAGTGCCATTTTGCAGCTGCAAGACCATGAATTTGATCTGGTAATCTTAGACATGCACTTGCCGTCTAAGTCGGGACTTGATGTGTTGAAGAATATTCGGGCCAATGGCAATGGCACAAAAGTCTTTGTGATATCTGCCGATGACTTGCTGCGGCCAACCTGCGAAGCCATTGGCATTGACTCATGGATGACCAAGCCCATCGAGCTAGACGTTTTTATAGATCGTGTAAACACGTTACTACACTAAGACATGCTGGACAATTGGGCTACAGCGTGTACAATCAGCCTTCGCCGATACTAATGAATAGTAGGTTGGAGGATAGATTTAATGAGGAAGCATTATTTACGCTTCCGCCCAATGATCGTGCTAATCGCCGTTCTAGCGGCGGGTGTTTTTACCCTTCGCCCCCACCAAAACACCGGTTTTGCCGGTGAAGCCAGTGGCGAGATCGTCATCGCTGGCTCGGGCTACGTACAACAACTGCTCCAAAACTTGGTTGATGATTACCAAATCAATAATACCAGCGACACAACCTTTCGCGTTGGTTCTGAAGGTTCAGGGCCGGGCTTTGAACTGTTCTGCACCGGTCAGGCCGATGTAGCGATGGCTACCCAAGCCATTACCGATACACAAGTGCTACGCTGTAACGAAAATGGCGTATCATTTGTCGAGTTGGTGCTGGCGGTTGACCACGCCGTGTTGGTTGCCGATGCCGATGCACAATTTAGTTGCGTTAATGAGATAACTGTAGGGCGTATTTTCCGCCGTGCAGGTGCACTTACTGTAGATGTTGTGTTAGACGGTGGCGACAGCGAAGATGTCGTTACTGTGTATGGCCCCACCGCCACCAACAGCGCCTATACCTATCTGCGGGCGGCTTTGTTGTCTGATCTAGAGCCTGCAATTGATGAGTCTTTTACCGCTGCCACCGATATTGTTGATGTATTGGCTGAGGCTGGTGATACTGCCATTGCTGTGATGACCTTTGGCGAATGGCAAGCGATTCAAAATAGTGATTTACAGTTAATTGAAGTACGCCCAGCCGTCGGGGGTAACTGTGTAGCGCCGAATGTGGTATCTCTCAGTAATGGCGACTACCCTTTGTCACGCCAATTGATGCTCTATGCCAATGCCACTAGCATTGCCGATAGTGAGCTTGGGGCCTTCTTGCGATATACATTCGGACAATCCGATGCTGAAAGCCGTCCAGTGGCTGCGACTACCAATGCACTTGGCTTTGCAGCCCCAGATAATACCATACTTGACCGCAATATCAGCAATATTGAAGGCCCACTTACAGGGCGCACCTTTAGCCGCACCGATAACCCCAGTTTGGTCAACACCGCGGCCGAAGGCACATTAACAATTGGTGGTGCAAGCCGTAGCTCGTTTGCAACTTCAGCGTTTTATGCCAACTTCAACGGCATTTATCCAACCAGCACGCTTGATCTTGCTACATTTGGGGATGATGCGGCGTGGACGGCTTTTTGCGCGGGTGAAGTGAGCGTTATCCAAACCAGTCGTGCTGCTACTGAAGCCGAATTGGAAAATTGCCAAGTGACCCCGCTTCCGTTCTTCTTGGGTGCAGATGCTGTGGTCTTGGTGACAGCCGCCGACTCGTCATTGCCGGTTTGCCTAAGCCATGAGCAAGTTGCGTTAATGCTGGCCCAGCCTGTTGTTGTGTCGGTCACTGAAGAGATATCCGACGAGGCAACTGCTGGTGACGCGACAGAAGTAGCCCCAGAGGCGACCACTGAAGCAACTGAAACCCCTGCCGAAGACGACACAATCCCCGATGAACAAGCTGATGTGCCTGCTGTCCCCACACTGTGGAGCGAAATTGCTCCAGAATGGGCCGCCGACAACGCTGACCTGCCCTTGTTGATTCTTGTGCCGGCGTGGGGGGATATTAGCACCGATATTATCTTAGCGGCGGTTGGTGCTGTACCAAACTTCCGTCGCAGTGACTTGCCAA
>CAZLPC010000057.1:0-2080 GCA_964561305.1 uncultured Anaerolineae bacterium | reverse complement strand
CCAACTGTGCAAGAGACCCCTGTTGCATCAGGCCTTAGCGATCTCAACTATCGCTTGGCTGCGGTTGCCCTTACCGATGGGGCCATCACTTATGTACGTTGGAATGACTATCAAAACAGCCCTGAACGCGATAGCTTGCGGCTGGTTCAAATTGGCGAGAACTGCATTGAGCCCAGCGAAATAAGTGTGTTAGATGGTAGCTATGCGTTTACGGTGTCGGCACAATTGGTATTTGCCCAAGAAAGCTTTAACAATTCTTTGGTGGCCAATTTAGTGTGGCATCTGTTCAATCGTGATGCGCTTAGTCTTCTAGAAAATCTTGGCTTAATTGGATTTGATCGTTTAGGGCTAGAAGCCCAACGCGACACAATCTTCAATTTGCTAGAGGCAGCTGCGGACATTCCTGTAATAGATGAAACTGCCCCTGATGCAACTGAAGTTGTGACAGAGGCGACTGAAGCGCCGACTGAAGTACCCACAGCTGCACCGACGGAGCTTCCGACCGATGTTCCAACATCTGAAGCAACCGAACCTACTGAAGTGCCGACTGAAGCCCCAACAGCCGTCCCAACTGAAGCAACAGATGAGTAAGCCTGCACTTTTAAAATAGCAAGAACCCTAAAACGCCCTCAGCAACGAGGGCGTTTTGGCTTCACATCATCTGTCTGGAAATGTTTTTATTGCTGCCGAAATAGTCGCACAGTGCCTAGCAGCAAGCCATCAAATTGTTGGGCAGTTACGGCAGACGCATCAATCACAAAGCTGCTGTCGGGTGCAGAACTGCCGTTTTGGATGGGAAAGCTATACGACAACTGTTCACCCTCAAACAAAATAGGCCAAATATACTGAAACGCTGTAGTGCGGGGGCCATCCTCAAAAACACAATTGATATTATAGGTTTCTGGGATGGCTGCATTGACAGGGATTAAAGTGACATCGAAGAAAATATTGTTATCGGGATCGTCGCGCACATTGCCCTCGATCCGATACATAAACGGATCATACGACGCAACCCCAATGGTACACGCTGGCGAATAGTGCGTTGGGTTTAGAATGCCCTCGCCAGTGATGATGCCATATTGATCGACGGTAAGCGCCACCAGCAAATTGTAAGACCATTCATCAATGTCCGGCTCTGGTTTGCCATCGGGTACATCAATATCAATTTCTAGTCCCCATATTCCACTATAGTCATCAATCACAAAATCAAAAGTGGGGGTGATGGAGGGGGTTGGGCTGGGCCCTAGTTCTACAAAAACGACTTGAGTGCCTTGTATTTCGGCGACAGGTTCTGAGAAATCATCCTCTATAGATGCCTCTGGTGTATTGACGATAGGCGCGGGTGTGGTTGTGTCATCGCTACCACACCCGATCAACAGCGTCACTAGCAATACACTACTTAACACGATCAAAAGAGATGGGTGTCGCAGTAATCTTCTCATTTACCTACCCTGTTTTCATGTTTTGCAATCGCCATTATTGTAGCAAGCGTATGCTATAATCGCCTGCGGCAATTATATTCAAAAAACGGTAATGGAGTTATATACCATGCGCGGAGAGGTAGTTTGCCTCGACATCGAAGCAACTGGACTAGACTTTGACAATGATCGGATAATTGAAATCGCGGCAGTGCGCTTCGATGAAAACGGCATTATTGGGGAATTTCATACGCTGATTGATCCGGGTGTACCTATTCCAGAGCGCATTATAGAGCTAACGGGCATTACTGATGATGAGGTTGCGGGCAAGCCTAATGTTCGCCAAATTATCAAAACTTTTGCAGAATTTATCGGCGACTCACCTGTTATGGGACATAAAGTCATTACTGATGTGTCTTTTTTGCAGCCTTTGGGCCTCGCACATCGCAATCCCCTCATTGATACCTATGAACTAGCAGCATTTTTAATGCCAACGGCTGCCCGTTATAATCTAGGCAGTTTGGTTGCCCAACTTGGTCTTAGCGATTTAAACGCCCACAGGGCACTAGATGATACGTATGCCACAATTGAGGTCTATCGGGCGTTGTGGCAACGCCTACAGTCCCTTCCAACCCCATTACTAAAAGAAATTATTGATGCTG
>CAZLPC010000056.1:8984-11059 GCA_964561305.1 uncultured Anaerolineae bacterium | reverse complement strand
ATTTGCAATGCCACTATTCATAAAAATGAGCTATCTTGTTAGAGGATAGTGTGATGAAAGTAAATATGCAAGATTCAAGGATAGATTCAGTACCTAATTTGCTTCTTTTGTATGGCATAATAGGTGGCTATGAGACCATTCACCATTTTTCATGTCAACGATTTACATGGACGTGATGTTGCGCTTGCCAAAATCGCTACGATGATGGCCCAACAGCACGCCGCCAACCCCACCGTGCCCACCTTGTTTGTAGACGCGGGCGACTCGCAGTCTAAAGATGACCAATCTTTAGCAGAACTTACTCGTGGTGTCTCGATGCACCGTTTGCTAGCGCTAATGGGGTGTCGCGTATCGGTATTGGGCAATAAGTGCATTCCACAGTGGGGGTTGGGTGTTGTGCCATACTATGCTCACTATATGCCTATTTTGCTCTCTAATTTAGCCTTGCCAGATGGCAGCGCTATCAACGGTACACAACCTACCTTTTTGTATCCTATTGCAGGAGGGCTATTGGGCTTTATTGGCATCACGGATGATGAGGTGAAGTTTGTAGACAAATTTGGACTTAAAACCTATCCTATTCTTGAAACGATTCAAGCCCATGCTTTGGCACTGCGCCAACAAGGGGCCAACGCGGTGGTATTGTTATCGCATTTAGGCTTTTCAAAAGATATGGTATTTGCCGAATATCTGCAAAATGATATTGATTTGATTATTGGCGGCCACTCGCACACTTCATTATTTGTTGGTCGGCGGATAGGCAATGTTCTATTGAACCATGCGGGCGCTTATGGGCGGTTTTTAGGGCGCATTGACCTTCAATGGTCATCTGATAATACACTTAACGTCGAAAAAGCATTTTTGCTGCCTGTCATGTCGCAAACCGTGCCATCTGCTACAATCATAGATGAAATCCGTGCAATTCGTGCCGAAATTGGCTTACCCGAACATTTTTAGCCCATAGGACAATATCTATTGTGGCAACACAAGCACTGTATCTAAAATGGCGGCCCGATCAGTTCGATGATTTGATCGGCCAAGAACACGTTGTTCGCACGCTGTTAGGGCAAATTCGGCTTAATCGTATTCGCCACGCCTATCTGTTTAGCGGGCCACGCGGTACAGGCAAAACCACCACCGCACGCCTGTTGTCGAAAGCTGTAAATTGTTTGCACGCCGACCCCATGCAGCGCCCTTGCAACCAGTGTGTTCATTGTCTATCTATCAATGCGGGTCGCTTTTTAGACATTATTGAAATTGATGCAGCCTCGCACACAGGGGTAGATGATGTACGCGAATTGCGCGACCGTATCGCGTTTTCGCCCAGCGAAGGACGCTATAAAGTCTATATTATTGACGAAGTGCATCGTTTTTCAGGGGCTGCTTTTGATGCTCTGCTCAAAACGCTAGAAGAGCCACCCGACCACGCTATTTTTGTGTTAGCTACTACCGAGCTACATAAAGTCCCTGACACCATTAAAAGTCGCTGCCTTATCTTTGAGTTTCGGCGTGTATCACTTGTTGAGGTGGTGGGACGTTTGCGTCAGATTTGCGATGCCGAAGGGATCCAGATTGATAGCAATGTGCTAGAGCTAGTGGCGCGGCAAGGCACAGGCAGCGTGCGCGACAGCATTAGCTTGCTCGATCAAATTGTTAGTGATCCGACAGAGCATATTACCTATGAAATTGCCCAACGGATGCTGGGCGCGGCAGGCCTGAAGTATGTGTGGGAGGTAGCCCAAGCGGTGGCCACCCACGATGCCGCCTATGGTCTCAATCAAATTAATAAAGCTATTGATAATGGGGCCGATCCGCGCCAGTTTGGCCGCCAATTGGTTGAGCATTTGCGACAGCTGTTGTTGGTGAAGATGGGTAGCATTCAATTGCTGAATGCTGCTGATGAGACCAAAGCCCAATTAGAAGAACAAGCGGCTTTTTTCGGCCAGCGCCAAATCATCAAAGCTATTCGGGTATTTAATGCAGCCGTAGATGACATGCGCGGTGGCTGGCAACCCCAATTACCCCTAGAACTTGCTATGGTAGAATCCACACTGGGGGCAGAAGAAGAGCCGCCA
>CAZLPC010000056.1:0-8974 GCA_964561305.1 uncultured Anaerolineae bacterium | reverse complement strand
CACCGCCTACCAAACGTAGCGTGGCCCCATCTCCACCGCCAGCACGCGGAGAAGCGCCCCCAAAAAACGTTGACTTCGCGGCTTTTGGAGCTGCATGGCCCCACATTATGGGTCTAGCGGTGCAAGCGAAGTCAACACTGGGGCTACAATTAAAAGCCTGCACCCCTATGCAAGTTATAGATGGACATGTGTTGATTTTGGGTGTCAATGGTAGCCAATATAAAAGCACACTAGAGCAACGCGCCGAAATTGTGTTAACGGCTGCCCGTCAAATCTTAGGGGATACTATTGAAATTCGATTTGAGCTATACGACAGCACCGAGACTGCTACAATAGAAGGTCAACATCCGGTTTTGAAATGGGCCGCCAATAATTTAGGCGCGAAGATAAAACCCATTCATGATTCAAATAATGATGAAGGAGCATAATCATGAGCAAACGTCCAAACAATAAAAAAGTAGGTCCCGCAGCGAGTGGCGGCGGTGGTGGTGGAATGAACCAAGCCGCTATGTTACGCCAAATGCAAAAAATGCAAGAAGACATGGCCGCGGCCCAAGAAGCATTGGCCGATGAAACAATTGATGTCTCTGTGGGGGGCGGTGCGATCACCGTCACCATTACTGGCCATCAGCGTGTGCAAGCCATTAAAGTCAATCCTGATGCAATTGAACTACAAGATGAAGAATGGCTGACTGATTTGCAAGATTTGTTGGTGGCGGCGGTTAATCAAGCTATCGAACAATCGCAATCAATGGCCGCTGAACGCATGGAGGGCATTACGGGCAATCTAGGTGGCATGTTGCCCGGCGGGCTGGGCGGGTTGCTGGGCTAGCCCATGATCCGCGAGAGCATCGCCATTATTGAGCGTGTGCGTCGCATTGGGCCGGGCTGGCAACAAGTGTCATTGGCGGTGGACGATGCCGCCCTGACACATCTTCAGCCCGGCCAAAGCCTGTTGGTACGCACCACCACAAGCTGGGAACCTTATCTACGCGAGAGCTGGGTTCCGATTGATGTTGATAATTCAAACGTCACCATTGAGATCGAGCGTCCCGACACTGAACACTATCAACCCGGTCAAGACATTCATATTTTGGGGCCGGTGGGAGTGCCATATCGTGTGCGTGAAGCCTCAAAAAATATATTGTTAGTGGCCCAAGACTTCCCACCTACGCGCCTACGCTTTCTGGTCAATGTTGCCTTGCGTACTGACCGCGCTGTGACGTTGGTTTTGACGGGCGCTGCCAAGCAATATCCTGTGGCAGCATTGCCGCCCGCCGCCGAGATCATTTATAGCGACGACACCCAAACATGGCCGGCCCAAAAAGAAACTTTATTATGGGCAGATCAGGTCTTTGTGGTTGCTCCAGTGCCTTTTTATGACCTTTATTTTGCTAATTTACAGCGCACCGCCACCGACATCCGTCATGCCTTGCCCGAAGGCTATCTCAATGCCGTGTACGATCTCCCCTTGCCATGTGGCACAGGGGCTTGTATGGCCTGCATGGTCAGTGCTAGCGCCTATGCTTGCCTAGACGGCCCCGCTTTTGATCTCTCTAAAATGCGCTTCTAAAGGTAACTATTGATGATTGAAATCACCCGCGCCGGAAAATATTCAGTGGTCATTCATAACCCTGTCATGATTGCATCCGGCATGATGGGCTTTGATCCGGATAGTTATCGCCATCTCATTAATTTAGCGAAATTAGGGGCGATGGTGACGGCGGGTATCACCTATAAGCCACGCCGCCCCGCTAACGGACCTCGTGTTGCACCGATGACGGGCGGGGTCTTGCTACATACGGGCTTGCCTAACCCCGGCATAAATCGGGTCATTAGCCAATATCAAAAAATATGGGAGCGCAGCCCTATTCCTGTTATCCCGCATATTGTGGCTACTCATGTCGAAGATGTGCCGCGCATTGCCGAGCGCCTAGAAGGGTTGCCGAATGTTGTGGCGATTGAACTAGGTATTCATGACCAAGCTTATGCAGATGAAGTGGGTGATTTTATCGCCGCCACCCGACAAGCTAGCCAACTGCCAGTATTGGTAAAACTGCCGCTATTTGGTGCGCTACAGTTGGCCGAAGCTGCTGAAATGAGTGGCGCAGATGCAATTGTCGTGGCGGGCCCGCCGCGTGGCACAGAGCGCGATCCGCTATCTGGAAAGTTGATCGGTGGGCGGCTATATGGCACATACTTAAAGGCGCAAACCTTGCGCGTTGTGGGCTATTTAGCTGGCTATGTGCAAATTCCTATTATTGCTTGTGGGGGCATTCATAGCGCCGCCGATGCCCGTGACTATTTAGAAGCCGGTGCGCGGGCCGTGCAGATTGATACACTCGTCTGGGTGAAGCCCTCAGAAGTAGAAGTGATTGCACGTAATATTGGCGGCGAGGAGTTGACCCGGGCCGCAGGCGCACTGCCCGATGAATGGCAGCCGGGCATGGGCAAAACTCAACGGATGCAACGCCAAAAATCGTCAAAACCCACCGCCCAGAACCCCCTTGCGCCACCCAACTTGCCCGAAATGCCGCTAGAGCGCGATGATCCAACTATGCCCGCCGACCCACTAAAAGACTAGCTATCAGGACTATTTTCGGGAGGAGATAGGGCGACTTGATGGCGGGCGGCCTGCCATGTAGCAATGGCAAATACACCTACCAAAATGGTCATCATCACCAACAAGCTAATGAGCTTAAACAAGCGGCTGGTGGTCATTAGCGCAATGCTGCCAAACAGGGCACAAAAAATATAATAGCCAATGACGATAGCGCGTTGGCTAAAACCTAAATCGGCTAACAAAAAATGCAAGTGCCCACGGTCTCCCTTCATAGGGTTACGGCCTTGTAAAATACGGCGCATAATCTGCCACGCCACATCAAATAGCGGCAGGCCCATCACCAATAAAATAGTAGCCACCTTTGCGCCGCCAATAATGCTCAATACACCCAATACATAGCCCAAAAACCATGCACTGCCACCCATAAAAACCTTAGCGGGGTAAAAATTGAAGATCAAAAAGCCAGCCGTAGCACCTACCAATGCCAGCGCCAACACCCCCACACTCACTTGATTTAGCTCGAAGGTTGCATGATAAAAAATCATGAAGGACGCAATAACAGCCACGCCGCCCGCCAAGCCGTCAAGGCCATCTAGCCAGTTGACGGTGTTCATCATAAACCCAAGCCACAGCAAGGTTAATGTTACGGTGACAAAGTAGGGCCAGCCCGTGATTGTTTCGCCACTAAGCGGATTATTAAAACTTTCGATGATAATTAGAAAAGCTACTGCAATACCAGCTACCATCAATTGAGTGATATAAACTGGAATCGGTGGCAACTCATATTTATCATCTAAAAAGCCGACCACTGCCATTATCACTCCACCCAAAATAAGCCCTGTTAGGCGGATGATTTCTTTATCGTCGGTGCGTTCTAGGGGCAATAACTGGGCAACCAATATGGTAATTAAAAAAGCGATAACAATTGCCCAACCGCCCAATAGCGGCATGATGGTTGTGTGACGGCGGCGACCACCGGGCGCTTTCACAACGCGATAGCGATGGCTGAGTCGCATGGTGAGGGGTGTCAATAACACCGATAAGCCAAAAGACACCCCAAAAATAAGCGCAAATTCTAAACCATACTCGCGCAAAATATCCGTCATAAGTGGCTAGGCCGTGCCAAACTGACGGTCGCCAGCATCGCCCAAGCCGGGCACAATAAAGCCAATGTCGTTAAGACCATCATCTACGGCGGCCAAGTGAATAGGTACGTCTGGGTGCGCGGCATGTAAGCGTTGGATGCCTTCGGGCGCACCAATGAGACCTACAAATTTAATGCGTTCGGTTCCCCAATTTTTTAGCGTATTCACTGCTTCTACTGCTGAACCACCGGTTGCTAGCATGGGGTCTAATATAAGACACATCTGGGCAGTCGCATGGGTGGGTAGTTTGTTATAGTAAGAAACGGGCCGCAGGGTCTTTTCGTCCCGATAAAAGCCTAAATGCCACACTTGGCTACCCGGCAGCATCTCTAACATGCCATCCACCATGCCAAGCCCGGCCCGCAAAATGGGTACAAGCCCGATTTCACTTAATAGACGATGGCCCGCAGCCATACCCATAGGTGTTGTCACTGATTGATCTTGTACGGGCAGATCTTGGGTGACTTCATAGCACAATAGTTTTGCCATTTCTCCAACAATCTCACGAAATTGGTTGTGCTTGGTGTTGGTGTCGCGCAATAAGGTTAGCTTATGCCGCAATAGGGGATGATTGGATACGATCACATTTTCTATCATGATTTTTTATCGGCAGTCCTTGGCATGTTGCTGGTCAAAAAATGCACGCCACATTATATGTAGCGGCATGAGTGTTGTCAAAGAAACAAAAAAGCAGGCTTCTCGCCCGCTTTTTAGTCAGATGGTACAACAACGTTAGCCGCCAATAAAGTTTTGCGTGCGGACTGGGTTTTCCTCTAGGACAGACGGATCGAGACCGGGGAAAGGCCCCAAATAACTATAAAAGAAAGCATCCAAATCTTGACCCGTTACCGACTCAAAGCTGCGCAAAATTTCGACGGGTTCAGTAATGCGGTACTTCATACGCTGGAAATAATCCGATAACGCCATGTTCATTAGATCAGGCTGGCTTATATCGTATAAGCGCCCGCTATCGTGTAGGCGTGGGGTGGCTGTATTACGGACAGGGCGGCTGTTAAGTGACAAAGCCACCCCAATTCTCTGACTTGGCAAGCCAATGCGTCCGGCAGGCGTTAGCAAGTTTTCTTCAAGATCGGCATAGAACACCGTACCTTGTACATAGACCAAGATACCCACAGCATTATTGGGGAAGTCGTTGGCCGCCCGATACATCGCCGTGTCGCCCTCAAAAGAGAAACTGAACGATGCAAAGGCATTGCGGTCGCTGTTGACGATATTATTGAAACGCTCGTTGTTATCATCGTATGCTTCGCGGTAGTAGATTGCTTCTGACCACGAGGCTAATGACTCGTCTAAAAATGGCGTTTGGTCTTGGTTGTTGCCCACCATTGCATACCACCACTGATGAGCAACTTCATGCACTGTTATTAACTCGGTAGTTGGGCTGCCGGCTTGCCACACATTGCGGTCTACTAAAATAATGCCAGAATATTCGATGCCGCCTGCATTGGTTTCGGTTTGGGCAACATCTAGCTCAACATAGGGATAGTCGCCCCAGAGATCATTGAAAATCTCTAAAGATCGAATTGCCGATTCCATAACCCACGCCGCACCTCGTTCGCCACCGGGCATATAGTACACATTGATGCGCGTCCCATCCACACTGTCGCTAATTTTGCCCATATCGGTACTAACCAATATGAAATTGTCGCGCATGGGGCCAGTTACGATGCGTTCTGTAATGGTATTGTCGTTGTTTTCGGTGCGCTCAATGGTGATGCCGCTAATACCCATCAGGGCATTGGCAGGATAGGTTAGCTCAATATCCCATAAACTCATGTTGTTATAGTATGGATCCCAGTGGTTGCCATATAGCCTTTCGCGCCACCAGCCTTTATCGGGGCCATCATATACCGATAACACCGGCATCCAGTTTACTGCTTGAAATTGGTTAGAGGTAAAACCGACCCGACCGGGCAACACACCCCGCTCTGAAACCATGATGAAGTCCATGGTCATGTCGGCGGCTGCGCCGGGGGCCAGACCACCCGCAACAGGAATCACCAATGTCGTATCACGAGCTTCATAAAGTGGTTCTATGGGCTGGCCGTTTAACGTCACATTTTCGACCCGTTGATGTGAGCCAAGCGTGCCAATATTGGAGGTTAGTCGAAAGACAATTTCATCTAGTGTTACGCCAGTCTGATTCACATAGCGCACTGCCTGAGACCCTTGAATAACCGCGAGATCTTGGCGAAGCTCTAATGTTGCTTTAATATAGTAGCGCTGGCCATCAACAAATTCATCAATCTCATGCACATATTCGGGGCGCATGGCTGCATACATGTGATCCACGTCGGCCCAGTTTACATCGGCAACGCCAACCGAGGCACGAACCTGTAAGGGTACAAAAGTGGGTGTAGTAGGTGCTGATGGTATATCAGTGTTGCGTAGTGGGGGTAGCTGGCCACTAGAATCGCTTTCGCTACTACAGGCTGCCACCACCAATACCATCATCAATAAACTTACGCGAAAAAAGATCGTTTTCACGATACAACTCCAGCAATAGGATTCGGGTCTATAGTTATAAATCTTACGCTACGACGCGCTACTGGGTTCAACTGGCACGTCAGTAGTGGGTGTGGCGGCTTCAGTAGCTTCGACAGCAGCTATGTCCTCAACCACAGCGCCTTCGGTGGCAGGCAACTTAATGCTAATGGTTGTGCCCACACCTTCTTCACTAATAAACCATATCCGACCGTGCATCGCTTCAATCTCAGATTTGCACAATGCCAAGCTAAGGCCAAAGCCGGCCTCGGCCACTACTTGGGGCTGACGGCCACGCTTAAATGCCGCAAACACACGATCATGATCATTTTCACGAATACCATAGCCTGTATCGGTGATGTTGATTTGCACGTTTTTGCCTTGGTTGGTCGAAAAAGCGGTTATGGTTATCGGACTATCGGATTTGCTATAGCGCAGTGCATTATCCAGAACATCTCGGATGACAGTTTGCAGATGTGATGGAGAGGCAAGTACGGCCAGATGGCTTGGCAAATCCATTGTAAAGCGATCCCGCAGATCGTTACTTTCATCAGATTCGCCCTGTTTGGTGTGTTTTTCTGAAAGTTCTTCCATCAAATCTTCAAAAAACTCTTCAAGATTGATGGATTTGGTGCGGGCGGTTACTAATTTGCGGATTTGATCGGTTTGAATGAGTTCTAGGCGCTGCAATTGCTGAACAAGGTCTTGAAAGCGCGTCATTTCTTCTTCGATCAACATGGCAAAACGCTTCATCTGCCCTGCAATTTGGTCAATTTTGCTTTTTTCGTTGACACGCTTGGCAATCTGAATCATGAAGCTGGCGTGGCCCAGTGTGTCTTCAACGGCGGGCATTCCTTCTTTATGAAGATATTGCAAAAACTGAGAGACGGGTGTCCAGTCGGCTTGTTCAATGGTGACGATAGTGAGGGGGGGTTGCCCTTCTTGATGAACAGCCGAAAGCCAGCACGGAATATAGGCATTGCCCAGCATCAGCCGAAAGCGCACTGGCTCGGTTTGGCGTAGGGCTTTGGCGCGTAGCTCATCAGCAGAGAGATCGTCGGGCAGGTCGCGGTTAATCAGCATGGCAAAGGCCGACCAGCCCTTTTGCCGCAACACCACCATGTTAGAGCCAAGAATCTGGCGTGCCATCCGATTGTCATGCAACAGTTGGTGCTCGGCATTAAAGATTAAAACGCCATCGCCCAAATTTTCGATAATGGCTGCGTGATCAATGCTCGCAGATGTCGTAGGTTGTTCGCTCATGCTTCAAGATTCCTGACTCTGAATAATTGCTTAAAATAACTGCTCACAGTTTAGCGATGATCGTCACGAATCCGCAAATGCGGAAACAGCAGCACTTCTCGAATGTTGGGACGGTCGGTCATCAGCATCACCACCCGATCTACCCCAATGCCCAAGCCACCACAAGGCGGCATCCCATAGCGCATAGCGTTTAGATAGTCTTCGTCAACAGGGTTTGCGTCGTCTTCATCGTCTTTATATAGGTTGCTTAGTTCTATAAAACGCACTTCTTGGTCAAATGGATCGTTCAGTTCGGTGAAAGCATTGCCAAATTCCATACCTCCAATATACAACTCAAAACGCTCGACGTGAGTTGCGTCATTGTCCATTTTCTTGGCCAGTGGCGAAATTTCGACCGGATAATCCATAACGAAAGTTGGCTGAACCAGCAACGGCTCGACTTCTTCTAGCAAATGCTCAATTAACTTGCCCCGATTAAGACCGGGCCGCACAGCGATGCCCGCCTCGCGGATGGCGGCTTCTAGGGCCTCAGCAGTAGGATAGTCCTCATAGTCAATTTCAAGGCGCTCTCGGATCAGATCGCGGATGGTATAGCGGGCAAAGGGTGCGCCCAAATCTATGGTGTGGCCCTTAAACTGAATCGTGGTTGTGTTCAACACTGTTTGCGCGACATAGCGCAACAAACCTTCAGTCAGTGCCATCATGCCATGATAATCGGTATAAGCCTGATAAACTTCCATCATGGTAAACTCAGGGTTATGTTTGAAGCTAACCCCTTCGTTACGAAAATCGCGCCCTATTTCATACACACCGTCATAGCCACCCACCAATAGCCGTTTTAGATAGAGTTCAAAGCTAATTCGCAAAAAGAGTTCTTGCTTTAGCTGATTGTGGTGGGTGGTGAAGGGGCGGGCCGCTGCCCCACCATAAATGGGCTGCAAAATAGGTGTTTCAACCTCTAAGAAGTCTAGGCTGTCTAAATAGTTTTGCATGGCCCGAATCACCTTGGCCCGCACCCTAAAAACATCGCGCACATCGGGATGAACTGCTAAATCGGCATAGCGTTGCCGATAACGCTCTTCAACATCGCTAAATTCGCCAAAGCGCTCAATTGTGCCATCGTCTAGTGTGCGTTCTTTAATGACAGGCAACGGCTTTAGGGCCTTGGCCAAGATGATTAATTCGTCAACGCGCACGCTCACTTCGCCAGCTTTTGTCCGCATCATGGTGCCGGTGGCTTGCACAAAATCGCCCAAGTCCAAATTTTGTTTCAACAAATTAAAAAACGCCTCATCTACATCATTGATGCGGATCATTAATTGGACGCGCCCACCGCCGTCTTCAATGTGCCCAAAATAGATTTTGCCTTTTACATTTTGTCGCATTACACGGCCCGCTACTGTTACGCGCACGTCTAATGCCTCGATATTATCAGGATTTGCTGCCTCAGCTTGCTCGTATTCAGCAACGGCTTGTTGGGTAGTGTGGGTACGGCTGG
>CAZLPC010000055.1:0-11141 GCA_964561305.1 uncultured Anaerolineae bacterium | reverse complement strand
CATGGCAATGGCTAACAACATAGCAATAGTTTGCGCAGCTACTAGCGGCCAGTATAAAATCTCATTAAGGGTTGGCTCGGTGTTTTCGGTGGTTCCACTGGCTATCACATAGCCTGCGGCGATACTGGCCCCGGTTACCGCCAATAATAGCAGCAGTACTAGCAAGCGGCGGCGTAGTTTTATGCCGCTGGCTTGCCCTAAGATGGTTCGCATAACAGGGTGTTTTGGGTGGGCCCACGATGGCACTTGCCGATACCCAAACTTAGAGAGTGTATTTAACATGTTTTGTTTCCTCCGGTAGTTATTGCCCTGTAAGTATATTTTCGATTGTCTCAGATTCCAAGTTATTCGATATAGCCGATTACACAACGCTTGCCCATTGAACTGCCACTGTTGGCGTTGTGTAAACGGTGTATTGTAGCAAGATGAATTGTTGGTATCTTGATGGTAATTCTATAGATGTCTTTATTTTTACCCTACAGATTGATTATCCAAACTTGATCAAGCGATAACTTTATTTATAATTGACCCAAAATGAATGGAAGGTTCAGATGGAATATCACGACGCAATAATTTTGGTGGTAGACGACGAAGGCGCAATTCGTTATTCAGTTACAAAAACCCTAGAGCGCACAGGTTATCAGGTGGTGACGGCTTCTAGTGGTGAAGAGGCACTAGCTATTTTAACAGAACGTGATTTTGATGTGGTGCTGACCGATATTCGGATGCCCGGCATTAGCGGTGTAGACTTACTGGCACAAATTAAAGAACAATCGCCCGATGCAGTGGTTATTTTGATGACGGGCTATGCCAGCCTTGGTACAGCCGTGGAAAGTTTGCGGCTGGGGGCCCACGATTATTTGATTAAGCCCAGCACCAGCGAGGACATTCGTGAGAGTGTGAAGCGTGGCGTAGAACGGGCCCATAATCTGCAACGCCGCCGCCAGCTACTCACCACTATTCGCAGCAACATCAACGAGTTAAGCCGCCAACCACCCGTAGATGTGCCGCCGCCGTCGCCATCAATAGTGCGCCCCATGCGTGATTATGTCGAAGTGCCACCCATTAACTCGACAACAATGAACATTGGCCCCTTGACGATCTATCCCGGACGCTATCAGATTGAAGTAGATAGCAAACTTATTGATTTGACCCCAACAGAATTTGATTTGCTACTTTATTTAGCCGCACATCGGGGACGGGTTGTTCCTTGCTCAGAACTGGTGCGCGAAGTACGCGGCTATACGATTGAAGAAGACGAAGCCCGCGAGGTTATTCGTCCGCATGTAAGCAACCTGCGCCGCAAGTTAAAAGGTGCTGGCCAAGACCCTAATATTTTGGTCAATGTGCGTGGCATTGGCTATCGGTTAAGTGAACCAGAAAATTAACGCATGGGGCGCAACCCCAACTGGTTGTGCAGAAAGTCGCATAGTTGCGCCCTTGACCATTTCATAGTCCGTTCAATACAATTAAGCGATAGTTTTTCAAAAAATTCATGGGTTTGGCAGGTCATCATGAAGTATCACATCCAAACACTCGGTTGCCAAATGAATGTCGCCGACTCGCAGCGCCTTGCATCTGCACTAGAGCAATTGGGTTATCAGTCGTTAGATGTTAACAGCGATCCCGATAGCGCCGATGTGCATGTTATCAATACCTGTGTAGTGCGCCAACAAGCCGAAGATAAGGCTTGGGGACGACTTCAACAACTGAAAAAGTTAAAAGAGCAAAACCCGCATATCGTCATCGGCCTAATGGGGTGCTTGGTGGGTGTAAAAGACCCCCTACGTCTCCGTAAACAAGTGCCTTTTGTAGATGTGTTTATTCCGCCCAGCGAAGTCGAGCCAATGACGGCCTTTTTGCAAGACCGCACCGTAGAAGCCGATGTCGTGACAGTAGAAGTTGCCAAACGGGCCCGTCTTAATGCTACCCTAGACGAGATGGCTCCCGACGCGCCAGAACTGATGTTGCCAAGTCAAGAACGCGGGACATTGGTTAGCGCCCATATTCCGGTAGTGTTTGGCTGCTCTCATGCCTGCTCTTTCTGCATCATTCCGTTTCGGCGTGGTATTGAGCGCTCGCGACCAGTGGGTGATATTGTGCGCGAAGTGCGTAGCCTCGCCCGTCAAGGCGTAAAAGAGATTACGCTATTGGGGCAAATTGTGGATCGCTATGGCAAAGATATTGCCGACGGCCCCAACTTGGCTCAATTGTTGCGTGTGGTGCATCAAGTAGCTGAAGAAGAAGATTTATACCGCATCCGCTTTTTGACCAGTCATCCCAATTGGATGACCGACGAATTGTTGGAAACAGTGGCCGAACTTCCGCGCATTATGCCACACATTGAAGTACCCATTCAGGCCGGCAACGATCAAGTGCTACAGAATATGAAGCGCGGCTATACTCAACAACAATACCGCGACTTGGTGGGTAAAATTCGCCAGATTATCCCCAATGTTGCCATTCATACCGACATTATTGTGGGTTTTCCGGGTGAAACACACGACCAATTTATGGAAACCTATCAAGTTTTAGAAGCATTGAAGCTGGATAAAGCCCACTTGGCTATGTATAGCCCACGCCCCGGCACTGTTTCTGAACGCCGCATGGAAGACGATGTGACCCGCGACGAAAAGAAACAGCGCCATGTCATGCTAGAGGAATTGCAAGCCCAAGTGCAAGCCGAAATCAACGCGCCCTATCTGGGCCAAACCGTTGAAATATTGGTCGAAGAACTTCATAAAGGTAAATGGCGCGGGCGCACACCCCAAAACAAGATCGTGTTTTTTGAGGACGACACCCGCAATTGGAAAGGCCGCTTGGTCAATTTAGAGGTGATCTGGACAGGCCCTTACACGCTGCAAGGGCGCTTGCCCCAAGCCGAGGCCGACACCGCTGATGCCTTGGGTATTTCAGCATTTGATCCGAGCCTAGAAATTATTCCGCTCTCGTCGTTTTAGCTGAATATTCGATATGATGCAAAAACCACCCGCCAATTTGACGGGTGGTTTTTGTGCTGGATTTTGTGCCTTAAGAAGGTTGGGCGATGTGGGCAGCCAGCGCATCAATCGCCAATTGTAAGCGGCGCAACGACTCGGTCTTGCCCAATACTTCCATAGATTGGAATAAGGGCGGCGCGATATTTTGTGCAGTGGTGGCCACTCTAATTGGGTTAAACAATTGGCCGGGCTTTACGTTTTTGTCTTCGGCCAGCTTTCTTAATGCGGCTTCTTGGGTTGGCCAATCAAAGGTTGGCAAGGCCGCTAGTGTGTCATAGACTGCTTGCAAAACATCTTTGGTTTGGGCTGCATCCATCTTTTTAGGGATTAAATCCTCAGTGGGTGCAGGTACAAATTCCGTAACCCACAAAAAGCGTGTGATCTCGACAACTTCATCTAATGTTTTTAGGCGCTCTTGAATGTGAGGCGTGATGATTGCTAATTTCTCGTCGTCATAGTTCAACCCCGCCCGATCCAAAAATGGTTTTAGGCGCTTGGTCAAGTCTTCGGGCGCTAAATTGCGGATATATACACCGTTGATCCACTCTAGCTTTTGGACAGGGAAGGCACTGCCAGCCGGATTGATGCGTGTGAGGTCGAAACGCTCAATGGTTTCTTCTATTGTAAATACTTCGCGGTCATCGCCAAAGGCCCACCCTACGTTGGTTAAGAAGTTCACCAATGCTTCGGGCAGATAGCCTGCATCCATGTACTCGCTCAACATCACAGGTACAAACTTGTCTGTGCCTTCGGGTAGTTTATAACGCTTGCTCATTTTGCCCTTGCCATTAGGATTGAGAATCACAGGCAGGTGCAAAATTTGCGGCATCTCCCAACCGAAAGCATCATAGAGTTGCCAGTGTACTGGCGCGGTCGGAATCCACTCCTCGCCACGCATGATATGGCTAATCTCCATAAAGTGATCGTCTACCACATTGGCAAGGTGATATGTCGGGTAGCCATCCGACTTCAGCAATACCAAATCAGTGAGCTGCTTGTTGTCAAATACAATATCGCCGCGAATCAAGTCATGTACCCGCGTTGTGCCATCAAGTGGCATTTTGAAACGGATTACATGAACACCATCGCGCTCTTCATGCAGGCGTTGACGCTCTTCATCACTAAGATAACGGTGACGGCGATCATAGCCCGTCCATTGCACGCCACGCTTTTTAGCTTGTGCTTCGGCTTCGGCCAATTCTTCAGAAGTCGTATAGCAGCGATAAGCCTTGTCATTGGCCACCAGCCATTCGGCCCATTCTTGGTAGAGGTCGAGACGTTGAGATTGGAAGTAGGGGCCTTTGTCGCCACCAGCTTCAGGGCCTTCGTCCCAGTTTAAGCCCAACCAACGCAAACCATCAGTGATTGCTTCGACAGCACCTTCGGTATAGCGTTTTTGGTCGGTGTCCTCAATCCGTAGAATGAACGCCCCGTTTTGCTGACGGGCAAAGAACCAGTTAAATAGCGCCGTCCGCACACCACCGATATGAATTGAACCTGTGGGGCTGGGCGCAAACCGTACACGTACAGGCTTGTCGCTCAATGTTTGCTCCTTTATAAACCTTAGACGATGCAAAAAATTATAACAAAAGCGCGCAACGCTCCGTCAGGGGTAAATTGGCTAAATTTATAGTGGAATAGGGCGAATGGGCCGCGTTGGGTTCATCTCCATTACAATGTCGCGCACTTCACGTTTAGTGGTGGTCGCGCCAATCTTGGGCACAATTTGGTTGTGGGCAATAACAGTCTCGGCCTTAAAAAACCAATAGACCGTCATCAGTGGCGAAACAAATATTTCAACTTGGCGTTGGCTAGGATACAGATGAAAATCGCCAAATTCGCCCTCTACAGCAGGGATCACACGGGTATGGATATGGCTTTGGTAGTGATCGGGCTTTTCCCAGATGTAACGCCCCGCAGCAGCATAATGCTGAAAAACGGGCATTGCTTTGGTAAGCGCACAACACCCCAAAAAGCCCCCAGCGCGGATAAAGTCGCTCATGTTTTTAAGTGCATCAAAATGTGATACTTGCTCTTCAATTTCTGCACCAAAGCCAATGCTACCTAAAATTTTATAGGGAATGTCGAGGTCTTGAATAGCGCACAGTGTAATGCAATCTTCGATGAGTGTGCCCGCGCCCACCTCATCGCCACGCATCAGTGAATCTACGCCACCATCCATCAAGATGAGCATATCAATGCCCCCCAAATGCTCAACCAAGGTGGTATAGGCGTGCTTTAAGGGAATTACGCCCGTATCAGCAAATATCCATACCGTTATATCTTCATTAAAGGTTTTTTGATACCACTCGGCAAAATGTCCCTCAGAATAAAAGCCGTTTTCAAAATAAACGTTTGGCCCTGCGCCAATTAACAAATCATCAATCAAATTAATGGTTTTGCCTGCGGATTTGGCAAGGTCTAGGGGCATAAAGCTGTAGTTGGCCAAATGCACACTTTTACCCATAGCTTTTAGCGTAAGATAGATGGGGACACCGCCCAAAAAGTCGAAGCCACCGCCGGCACCAGCGATTAAAATGCGCTGACTATCGGCCAGCAAGTCCATAAATGGTAAATTAAGATTCATCTATCATCCTTTATGATTTGGGTGTTGAAAGCGCCTTTTAACCTGCCACCACCAGCGCTGCAAAGGCCCCCGATGCTTAATACTTACGGCCTCTAGCACGCTGGTCACCCGCACTGTCGAGGCACTATTGGCCTTTAGTTTAGCGTGTTCGTGCAAGGTAAAGACATACAAATCGGCACTCGTGCGGCCTTCAAATTGTTCTAACAGGCTAGATCGTTCGATCTGCTGCATAATCGGCTCATAGCGCATATCGTACCAACCCGTTACTGCATCTTCAAAAGAGACTTCAACACCATCAATATTACTAAAAACACCTTGATAATGGTTGATCTCGTGCAACAGGTCAAGATACCCGCCCGGCAGGGTTAATTTGATGTTGTTATCGGGCCGAACATGACTTAACTGGGTTTGCTCATGAAACTCTTGGCGTTCGGCGGCCAACAACAATTCATCTAGCGATGCCCCTTCTGAAACATCATCTAATGGAATGCGATATTCCCAGACATAAGCCTCAATAAAAGGAATGCCGAGATGATTGCACACCGACACCCGATGGTTGCCATCGCGCACGAAGTAAGCATCACCGACCTTAAATACATCTATCGGTGGCAGGCCCGGCCCAGTGGCCTTCAAATACTCGCGGGCCACGGCTTGCCATCGGTCACGCTTAATATTGTGGGTGGGCAAAAAGCCCCGCAAAAAGTCATTATAGCGCCCGATTGTGCCCACAATGTTTTGCGTTGGGATCGTTCGGACTCCTAAATAACGATAGTTTTTTAGCCGCAGCCGATGGGCTACTTCATCAAAGCACACCAATGCTTGATCATCGCCTGTTAATGCCCCCAAAACATGCTTAATGGTGGCTGCACGGCGGGCTTGGTTCCATTTAGAGCTAAGATTTTCGGGATGAATGTTATCCATCATCGTAAATGTCTCATCAATCGCTTATAATCTTGAACATATTTTAAGGCCAATCAATACCTTAAAGACAAATTTTGTATAAATTCTACCTTCTCACTCAATTCTAACCTCCTAAAATGGAACTAGGGTCAAAGTCACGGTGTCTAACTTGATAGATACATCGGGGGCAAACTATATATGCAACAACCGTGGTCAACATCCAATGATGATCCAGATGTTGGGCTAATCGCCGCGATGGCAGCTGGTAACACCCAAGCCTTAGACGACCTGTATGGTCGCTATGGTGGTCAAATATTGGCATTTTTGATAGCTCGCTTAAATAACCAAGCGATTGCTGAAGAAGTGTTACAAGATACCATGCTGGCGGCATGGAACAACGCCGCAAGTTTTAGAGGAGACAGTAGCGTGAAAACGTGGTTGTTGGTGATCGCTCGCAATCGGGCCATCAATACCCAACGGCGCTATCAACCTCAATGGGTTGATATGGAGGCGGTTTATGACCTTGCCAGCTCTGATACCAGCCCGCATGAAGCGGTCGAGCGCGAGTTTGACAAAGCCCGTGTCCGCGAGGCGCTTGAACATCTTAGCCCCGATCAGCGTGAGATTTTGGTGCTGTTTTTCTTTCAGCATCTTACGGGGCCAGAAATTGCGGAGGTATTGGACATTAGTGCTGGCACAGTGAAAAGCCGCCTGCATCGAGCAAAAGAAGCATTGCGTCGAACAATGTTGATGCAAGAAGGTGGTTTTGATGGATAATAAAAATTGGTACGATTTGCTGCCGCTGTATATTGAAGGCCAGCTTTCGCCCAGCGAAGTGTATGAGATCGAGCAAAAATTGGCACGCGATCCGTCCTTGCGGGCAGCTTATATAGAGTGGCAAACGGTCGCAGAAGCAGTACGAGACGAAGCGGCCTATTGGGCTACCAAACTGCCGCCGCTTTCGGCCAAGGTGAAAGCGCAACTTCACGTTTCTCAAGCTACACAGCCCAACTTGGCTCCACCTATCGAGCCAACTCGGTTGACACAATTGCCTACGCGCCAACTGCCTAAACCGCAGACTAATGATGGCTTTGAGCCAACCCAACTTGGCTTGGGCTATCATGAACCGCGCTATCAGCAAACAACTACTCTAAAAATTAGACGTTTTCCATTTTCGGCGGCCGCAGCAGCCCTGATATTACTTTTTGTGGGTGTGTTTTTGATATATAATGTCATCGGGACAAGCGATCCCGAACAACCGAGTAGTGCGAGTTTGTCGAACAAACAACCTACCACACCAACCATTACGCCCTTTTTTGCTAATGATGCGACGGCCTTTCCGACGAATACACCCTCATCTGCCGATGTCCCGACCCGTACCGCACGCCCACCTGCTACTAACGAACCGGCTAACTTTGACACTGATATGCAAATTTTTGAATCTAATCCCGGTCTGGGTGGCGGCGGGGGCAATAGTACAACTGGTATTTCTAGTTCACCGATAGCCCCACCCGTGGATGCAAATGCACAGTGTCGGGCCTCTGCACCAACGGATATTCCTGTCACCATCTATGCTACGCCATTTGGTGTGCCGATTGCGCGCCAGATGTTTTTAGGAGACCTGTGGGATGTAGTCGCCAAGACGCAAGCCAATTGGTATTATGTGGTTAGCCTTTTTGAACCCTATGATCGCGGTTGGGTCTATGGCTTTGAAGTTGCCTTAACGGGTGATTGCTCGGTTGTGCCAGAGCCTTCGCCAACGCCGGCCCAAACCCAAAGCATGACCGTGCAATGCAGCGCTATTTCGGTTGCGGGTGGCACACCCTTTAATGTTCGTAGTGGACCCGGCAGCAACTATGCCATTACCAATACATTTTTTAATGCCGAAGCCAACGCCTATAGCGATAATGGGTGGGTGCGGATAGTGGCTGCTGAGGTAGCAGGTGGTACTATTGTATACGGATGGGTGCGCCGTGTTGACGTGAACCTTAATGGCGATAGTTGTGATGTTTTGCCGACTTTATCCACTCAAACCATTACGCCCGAATCAACAACCAGCCCCAATTAGTCCATAAAAAACCACCGCTTGCTCAAACAAGGGGTGGTTTTAGGAATAGCCACTGAAGCGCTTTAGCCCAAGAATGCAACCTGCACCAAATTTTGTGGGCAAATGTATAAGACTGACTATTCAGAGCGTCTGTGCAATAGGGTAAAAGCGCACTATATCGCTAATACGATTTTGGTAGGGAAAAAATTATGTCTACTATGCCACTAAAAGTGAACGCTCAACAACTTGAAGATATTTTGCAAGCGGCACAACTGCCCTTGCTCATTTGGTTGTCACCCGATGGAAGTTCGCCGCCATCTGATGTAAGTAAAGCTCTGGCCACCGCGTCTATAGGATATGAGGGGCGCTTGCAAGTGATTTTGGTCAATCAATCTAGCGTTGAACTTCTGGATCGCTTCAATCTTGGGAAGCGGCCAGTGCTTGTGGGGTGGCATAATGGTACAGAAGTGCTGCGTCGGCAACGCCCATGGGCTGCTGATGTGCCACCGCTTGTACAACAATTGGCAAATCTTATAAAACAACCGTCGGCTGTTGCCGAAACAAATGGAAACCCGAAGGGATACCCAATGAACCCTGTACATGTAACCGATCAAACTTTTGAGTCTGAAGTGTTGAAATCTGAACTGCCTGTCTTAATTGACTTTTGGGCAGAGTGGTGTGGCCCTTGTCGGATGGTTGCACCCATTCTTGACAAGCTCGCTGTTGAATATGCGGGTAAGGTCAAAATTGCTAAGGTAGATGTGGATGCCAACCCCGGCTTATCGCAAGCCTTCCGCATTATGAGCATTCCGACCATGATGTTTGTCAAAGAAGGCAAAATTGTGGGGCAACAAGCAGGCGCACTGCCCGAAGCCGTTTTGCGCGATGCCCTAGAGCAACTGATGGCGCTGCAACTGCCTGCCTAAAGCAAACACAAAGAAGCACGCCTATTGAGCAACCTCTGTTATCATAACAACAGAGGTTTTTTCTTGTTTATTGAACAATGGTGGCGAACATTTTATGATAGGAACGTTGCCGATTATTGTGGGAGAACTGTGACCAATGGGGTCTTTGAATCCAAATCTACTCTCATCCGACGTGATGACGATTATGAGCGCGGCGGTCGAAATCGCCAATCGCTATTTGCGCCGCAATTTAATGCCCGAAGTGGTGTTATGGGCTATCTTACAACACCCCGACACCGCCGCCTATCAAGTGTTATTGCATTTTATCGAGCGGCGCGGCACAGATTTGGATCGCCTCGAAAAACAGGTGCGGCTAGCAGTTGAGGCGCGGCAAGACAAAAATGGCGATCTGGATTTGCTGTTGCCGGATGGTGATCGCTTTCCAATTAGTCGCCAGTTGGTGATTGCCTTGGACGAAGCCTTGAGCATAGCTCAAAGCCAAAATATGAGCCAAATTGACACCGATCATCTGCTCACTAGTTTCACCGACCGTCGGCTGGGGACAAGTTTGCTATTGCAACAACACGGCATTACATCTAGTGCGGTCATGTCACTTTCCGAGCCGACACTTATCCGTAAGCGCGATACTATTAGCATTGTAATTGACTATATCAGTGCTGCCCGCAACCACGCCCTGCCAGAGCTTTATTCTCGCCAAGATTTGCTGCGTGAGATGATGAGCATTATGGCCCAAGCCATTCGGCGGCATGTGATTTTAGTGGGCCCCGATGGGGTAGGCAAGCGATCATTAGCTTATTCATTGGCTATGCTGATCGCGCAAGGTACAGGCCCCGCTTATGTGAATACCTTTATTCAGGTAGATGAACGAGCCTTGCTTGATAATTCGGTCGAATCAATTCAAAGTGGCATTATGTCGGCCCGCGATGGTATTTTGTTTGTGCCCCACATTCATCGTTTTTTTGGTGGTGGCAATCGGGCCGAGTTTCCAAAAGCTGGCCAAAACCTACAAAAAGCCTTCTTGGCTTATAACCCCATTATCATTGGTACAACTACCCCCACAGAGTGGGACGGGCGCTTAAGTACAGTTACGGCAATCGTTGAAAATGCTCAAGTATTGCGTGTTGAGCAAACGTCTACTGCCGAAACACTCGAAATTCTACAAATAATGCGTCCACAAGTTGCCGCCGAATATGAGATTGCGGTGGAACCCAGCGCCCTAGAAGCCGTGGCTAGCCTTGCAGGGCGCTATCTTACAACCATGCCCTTGCCGCGCAGCGCCTCTCACTTGTTACACCGCACCGCCGCCATGGTCTCTATGAATCAGCAATCGCAACTGGCTTTTCGCCATGACTTGGCCGATAACGTCCTTGATCCCGATGATGTGATGGTGGCCTGTGCCCAAATGACGGGTATACCTGTTAGTAATTTAGACGTGGATGAACGCAGCAAATATGCCCGCATGGTCGAGCATTTGCACCAGCGTATTGTGGGGCAAGACGAAGCGGTGCTGGCCATTAGCCGCGCTGTCCGTACCGCCCGCGTGGGCCTAAAAGACCCCCGCCGCCCCATTGGATCATTTTTGTTTTTGGGCCCCACAGGTGTGGGCAAGACCGAACTGGCCAAAGCCTTGGCCGAATTTATGTTTGGCGATGAAAACGCTATGCTCCAAATTGATATGTCCG
>CAZLPC010000054.1:7704-11166 GCA_964561305.1 uncultured Anaerolineae bacterium | reverse complement strand
GGGTCAGATATAGTACTGGCGGCACAGTCGTCGTTTGCACCTGAGTGCCTGTAGGAATGAATTGGGCCAATTCAGTTTGATTAGTAAAGGTAACAATGCCTTCGGCAAGGGCGCTTTCGGCAGGGCGGCGGCCACTGCTTTGGATAGTGGCTGTGCCTTCTTCTAGGCGGCGTTCTAGGGTGGCCGGAATTCGTAAGTTTTCTGGGATAGCGTTTTGCACATTGGGGTCGGCTACCATGCTTACTGTAATATTCAACGTATCAGAAGCAGGCGTGATCACAACCGTTGCGCTGGGGATGACGGCATAAAAGCCAAAAAGCACCATTAAAATAGTTACGCCAAACATTGTTCCGCGTGTCATTTGCCCAACAATGCGGCTGGTTTTGCTGGCTGGCGGCTTCAGGCGGCTGGCGCTGGCAATATCATAAGGGTCGCGCTCAAGTTTAGGGCGGTCGGCCCGTTCTACAAATACCTTATTGCGAGGTGTCTTCCACGCTTTGCTACGGGCTTCGGCGATAGTACGAAATACTGAAATATCTAACTCGCGGGCATGATCCATCACATCAAAATCTTCACAGATAATGGCCAACCGCATATCGCGACGGGCCGCTTCGCGCTGAATCAAGACCAGATCGAGCTTGCGTTTTAATATAGGTTGATGGGGAAAGATCAGCAACACACGGCCCGCCTTCACAAATTGCAAGCGGTCGCGTATTGAAACCACATCATCGTACTGATCAAGCTGTAGACGATGAATACGTTTATGGCGTGGTACGGCGTGTTCGGTCATTGGCTCTCAAAAAAACTAGGTTCTACAACAACTTTATTATGTAGTGTAGAGCCTAGCTGTGAAGTGTGCAATTCTGAGCTTAGTGATAGCGCAAAATGTCAGAGACAGTGCGTGTGGCGGCCACATACGCAGGCCAAATGCTGGCGATAGCGGCAATAGCCATCACCGCCCCCAATCCGGTCAGGGCCGCGTCAAGGCGCAAGGTGGTATCAAATTGTTCGGTAAGCCCCATGATCTTTATGAGTTGATTGGCGATCAGGGCACTTATAGGCAACCCAATTAACCATGCAATAAACCCGACCAAGAGGCCCTCAATAATAAATTGGTTGATCACTGCCCACGAGCCAGCACCGACCGAACGCATAACACCGATTTCGCGTTGGCGTTCTAATACACTGAGCGAAAGCGTGGTAGCTAGGCCGAGGCCACCCACTACGCCAATGAGGGCCGCGATGACGCTTAATAAAATACGATACGTTTCTAAACTAAGCCGAAAACCACGCAGCAACGCCAAAAAGTCGAAGGTGCTAACATCATTGAGCGTGGCCGTGGCTAGCTCATCCATTGACATTTGTTGATCGGTTATCGTAGAGAGAGTGGCAGTATCTGTCACTAGCTCGCCATTGATCCACACTTGTACGTCTTGAGACGGAGCAATACCCACTACCCTAAACCAAACGCTGTTGTTATTAAAATTTAAGCGCAGCGTGTCGCCCGTTGTCAGTTGTGTTTGCTCGGCATAAGCCTGCGAGATAATAACCTCATTGTTATTAATGGCATAGCTGGCCACTAAAACAGATACGCCGATGTTGCTAAAGGGCCCCAGCAACACTTGGCTTTGAGGCAGGTTGTTCATTAAAGGGTTTTGTTGGGCTTGTAGCGCTGCCAAGTCACGGTCGGGTAAATTAATGGGGCGAACATGGGCTGCATTAAGCGCACTTAGCCTAGAGCCAATTTGATCGCCAATTGAGTTGAAGACAGACAAAATGGCTACATAAGAGGCTACGGCAACGGTTAGCGCCGCAATGGTTAAGGCCAGCCGCATTTTCTTTTTATTGATATTATGTAATCCCATCTGAATAGTGATAGGGACAGGCAAATAGCGGATGAGCGTTGCCAAAATGCCATTCCGATAATCAAAATCTATGCCCATATCGGTCATGGCTTCTAGGATGGTGATACGTGTTCCTAAAATAGTGGGTAAAAGCGCTGCAATGCTAGGAACAATGAGTCCTAGTGCAATGCCAATCAAAATTGCTGGTGCTGAAAATTCAAATCCGATAACAACTGTGTTTACTTCAGGGGCCAGATAGCTGGCTAAATAGTGCCCTAGTGGCACACCCACCAATAAACCCGGTATTACACCTATCAAGCCATAGCTGAATGATATACCCACATATATATAAATGAGTTCTAATCGGCTGGCCCCAAGTGTCTTCAGTGCGCCAATTTGTTGTTTTTGTTCGCCGACAATTTTACGGGTGATATTGATCACAGAGAATGCCGAAATGCCCAGCGACAGCAAAGCGAGAAAGTTTAGTGTGTTGGCCACACGTTTTGCCCCTTCGTTAAGGGGGTTAAAATCGGGGTCTTGTAGTTGAAACTGAACCGGAAAGTAGCTGGTATCTTGTAATAAAATGTCAGAGAACCTGCGCGAATTTCTGCGGGCAGCATCATAGTTTTCAAAGCGAGCAGCAATAAGGTTATAGCCGTTGGTTCCAGAAAGCAGATTGGCATCATCTAGATTGGCATAAATGCCACTATCGGGCGAAAGATTGTAGACATGAAAGACAATGCCACTAATGCGATGTGGTATTTCAGTGTTGCTTCGGGGGGGCGTAAAATAAAGAATGTCACCCACCGCCAAGTCATGGTTATTGGCAAATCGTAGCTCAATAGCCACTTCACCTTGTCGCGGAAAGCGTCCTTCTAGCAAACGAACAGGCTCTATCTCGACATCGCTAAAAGCTACATCATAACCATTGATGGTTGCTGTGCTATAGGATTCTCTGGCGCTGCGCCAACGTACAGTGGCCCGCAAACTTCCTTGTACAGCAGTGGCATTGGTGCTGGTTTTAAGGTGTTCCAGATAAGCCACATTGTCTAGTGAAGCCTGTTGTCTGGCAATAACAATAGTGTTAAGCATGGCGATGTCGTCATTGTCAATTTCTTTTTCTAGCTGACGAATCAAAATATCACCCAATGAAAACAGCGTGATAATGCCGGCCACCCCAATAAAAATAGACAGCGAAATCAAAAAAGTCCGGCGTTTGCGCGAGGTAATTTCTTTGATGATTTTGCGGTCGCGTGTGTGTAGTCTAAACAAAATAATACCAAATCCCAGCATTAAGAAGATTGACGATATACGTTAATTTTGAGTGTATATGCTAAATGGGTTTGAAGTCAGCTAAAAAAATGCTAGCTACTAAAATTATACCACGTCTGCACCACCACATGTGCTGAAACAGTAATTTCATTTAGTTGATTGGTGATAGTGCGAGATAACCATTGAGTTTTATTCCCACAGTCATCCCCATAATAGTAGGCCACTGGTCTCATTTTACTTTAGCGGTGAAAGGAATTTTTGCTGCTTTGTAATACAATTAGGCGCGGGTCGAACTTACTTCGCAGAAGGTCAAAAAAACCACTTTCTTCGGAGAAGCATGTATATG
>CAZLPC010000054.1:5584-7694 GCA_964561305.1 uncultured Anaerolineae bacterium | reverse complement strand
CCACCATCACTTGCTCGTTGGATAGTATGGCAATGACGCTACCCAACGAGCAAGTGATGGTGGCACGGGCAACAGATGAACCGCGAGCATTTGCGCCCATCTACGATCACTATTTTCCGCATGTGTACAACTACATCCGCTATCGGGTTGAAGATGCGGCGACAACCGATGATCTGACTGCAATTGTGTTTGAAAAGGCCCTGCATAGTCTCTTTCGCTATCAGCCCGACAAAGCACCGTTTGGTGCATGGTTGTTTTCGATTGCGCGGCACACCGTTTCGGATCATTTACGGAGCAAAAAGCGCCGCCAGTGGCTATCTTTAGATGTTGTGACAGAACGCCCAACCGATGGCGCTTCTGTAGAGAGCATCGTCATCCAAAACGATACGAATGCACACTTGCTGGCCGCCGTTCAACGCCTAGATGAGCGCGAACGCGATGTGATCGCCTTAAAATTTGGGGCGAACATGACGAATCGGCGTATTGCCGAAGTGATCGGGTTAAGCGAGAGCAATGTTGGGGTAGTGGTCTATCGGGCTATTCGTAAATTACGAGGAATGTTAGGAGTAGGCAGCCATGAATAACGACCGTCAGGAGCAATTGAATCAGGATATTGACGCAATGTTGCACGAACAGCCGACTTCGCTTCCGCCCAATGATGATTATGCAGCCATGCTTGCCATAGCACGCCAGCTCAAAAATGCTGATTTCAGTGGAGACAGCCAAATTCGGCACGACCTTCGCCAACGTCTCTTATCTGTTGAACAAAAAAGGACTCGACCCATGTTATATCAAGATACGCTACATACCAACGATTCGTCGCGCCGTTCATTGTTAATGGGAGCACTCACCGCAGTTATTCTACTATTGGCGTTTGCTATTTTCGCCGCTGTTAGCGAAAGTTTGTCTCCAGAACCAATTAATGAAGACAAGTTTAGTGCATCTGATCAAACTGGTCCAGATAGCAATAGTCCGGTACAACAATCAACTGCTACGTCGGTATTTGTTAACCCAACCGTAATACCATCCTTAGTACCATCAACAGAGGGTATAGTAAATCCATCAATCGTACCTTCATCCACACCACTTCTCACTCAGGCAACGTATGTGCCAACGGTGCGCCCATCAGATGGCTTTCCGGGAAATCCGAACACCGATTGTCTGCGTTTCTCACGGTTCTCGATTCGAGATACTGGTGTGATTATTGGTACCGATGCTACCTTATTTGCTCGGTTACCCGATCCTCAAAACGTGGTCTATTATAACGAAAGCGGTGCAACTTTCACGCCAACCGTTACTCCCAATTCGCCAAATGTGGATACGATATATCCTGTAGGCTCGTCCTTCGTGGTACTTAGTTCTGGATCATGCGTAGAAGGCACTCTGTATGTGTTTGTTCGCATGGATGAGGATGGTCGTCAAGGCTGGCTGCAAGAAGTGACCTATCACTACGGGCTTCTTCCGAGCGATCAAGTCTTCGTTTGCGAGCCGCTGATTGACTCGCGTCTTGAAGCTGGTGATAAGGCGATGATCAGCGAGAACATGGTAAATGGCGTGCGTGTGTATGATGATGCCAATACTTTCATCGAATCGGGCGATATCTATCCAGCAGGCTTTACTTTTACTGTTTTAGAAGGGATGTTTTGCCAAGAATTGGTTGATGGTGAAGTATCCATCTACCGTGAAGTGCGGATGGATGATGGCGTGATTGGATGGATCGCTGAAATTAGGGGCGACCAGTATCTTGTCGAGCCACTGCTAGCTGCAACTTTTGAGGAGTGTCATCCTAGCCTGCCTACTCGTCTTGAAATCGGTGGGCGTGGTCAGGTGGTAGCGAGTTTGGCGGATGGCTTGCGCCTACGTCCAGAGCCATCATCTTTCAGCGAGCCGATTATGACGTTAGCACCTAACACATCCTTCACCGTGATTGACGGTTATGTATGTGAAGATGAAGGCACTCAGTTTGCCTTTACCTTTTATCAAGTGGTGATAGACACCGACGGACAAGAAGGTTGGCTGTCAGAAATCCTTAATGGTGAATATGCTGTAGAGCCACTTGTCAAATCAGAATGCCACCCCAATTTGCCCACACGCCTAACCGTAGGTGGAC
>CAZLPC010000054.1:3332-5574 GCA_964561305.1 uncultured Anaerolineae bacterium | reverse complement strand
TGAGCCATCCTCTTTTTCGGCACCGATTGGCAGCTATCCTACTGGGACGACCTTTACGGTGCTTGATGGCTTTGTATGTGAAGATGAAGGTACTCAGCAAGCCGTTACTTTCTATCAGGTGATCATGGATTATGACCAACAAGAAGGTTGGCTGTCTGAAACATTTGATGGTGAATATGCCGTAGAACCAATTGAAGAATAGCAATATGGATCTGCGCCGATACATTGGTATCGGCGCAGTTATTCTCTAGGATAATGCTTCTCCTATCAACATTTTGGCGCGATCAAGGGCTTCGGCCAGCTTGGTCGCGTCTTTTCCACCCGCTTGCGCCATATTGGGACGGCCCCCACCGCCACCGCCCACAATTTGGGCAATATCGCGGATCAAATTACCTGCATGAACCTTGTCGGTAAGGTCTTTGGTGACTGTGGACAGCAATTGCGGCTTGCCATCTTCGCTGATCATACCCACCACCAACACACCATGTTCGGCGACGGCATCACGGAACCAGTCGGCCATTTTGCGGAGGGTATCGGCATCGGTTGTGCCCACTTGGGCCACCAAGACTTGGGCCCCATTAATGGCTTCTATGCTGGTTTTGAGCAGATTATCAAACTCAAAGTGTGCCAGTTGGGCCCGCAAGGCTTGAATTTCGCGCTCATGATGCTTCAGTTGTGCTTGCAAGCCAGCTACGCGGTCGGGCAGGTTTACAGGGATAGTTTGCAGTTGTTGAGCTACCGATTGCAACGTGCGTAGGCCCAAAGAACTGATCATATAGGCATGTTCGCCCGTGACAGCTTCAATCCGCCGAATACCTTGTGCAACGGAGGTCTCTTGTACCACCACAAAAGAACCAATGATAGCCGTATTGTCGAGGTGTGTGCCGCCACATAATTCATAGCTATAGCGGTCGGGTCCCTCACCAATGGTGATCGTTCGCACAATGTCGCCATACTTTTCGCCAAAAAGGGCCATGGCTCCTTCGGCGCGAGCTTCGTCCAGAGCTTTCAGACGCGCCATAACGGGCAACCCTTCAATAATGCTATGATTCACGTCGCGCTCTACATCGTACAACTCATCGCGGCTTAGGGCTTGATCGTGGCTGAAGTCAAAGCGCAAGCGATCTGGTGCAACCAACGAGCCGCGTTGTTGCACATGCCCCCCTAGGCGGTTGCGTAAGGCGGCGTGCAGCAAATGGGTGGCGGTGTGGTTTCGCATAATGGCAAGGCGACGCTTGGCATCCACGCTGGCTTGCACGGTTGGGCTGTGGGTGGCTATGCCCTCGACCACTTCGCCAATGTGAATAATTAAGCCACCGACGGGTTTCCGCACATCCTCAATGTCAATCACCCAGCCATTGCCTTCAATAATCCCTGTGTCGCTAATTTGACCGCCGCTTTCGACATAGAAAGGCGTTTCGGCCAAGACCACCTCGACGCGCTCGCCGACAGTCGCCGTTTCAATAGGGTGGCCGTTTTGCAGCAGGGCGATTATGCTGGTTTGCAATGATGACTCGCCATTGACGGCATTTTCGGGATAAATACGCTGAATCGTGCCTCTAAAGCCTTCGGCCTCTAATTTGGCCATCAAGTCGCCATAGATCGTTTCAATATCTATTTCACCAAAAAGAGAGCCTTGCTTAGAAGCGGCGATGTGTTTTTCTTGCTGGGCCTTAAAGCCGGCCATGTCTACACCAAAACCGCGCTCTTCGGCAATGTCGCGGGTTACTTCTAGGGGCAGACCTAGTGTTGCGTGCAGATAAAAAGCCTGCTCGCCACTGAGTTGTTGGCCACCCGCTAGCTCATCTAGCATCACATTCAGTTCATCTAGACCACGATCCATTGTGCGGAGGAAGCGTTGTTCTTCTAAAGCAATGGTGCGATAGATGGTGTCGCGTTGGTCGCGCAGGTCGGGATAGGCCGCGCTCATGGTATTGACCACCACTTGCGATAAGCCAGCTAGCATGGTGGGGGTGTCGAAGGGTAACTTTTTGCCGAAACGCATGGCACGGCGCAACACCATGCGGCACACATAGTCGCGCCCTTGTGTGCCGGGCCGCACGCCATCGGCCACCAGGAACGTCACGCCACGCCCATGGTCAGCGATGATGCGTAACGCATGGTCAGTTAGCGTTGCGTCACCATATTCGACGCCAGCGATCTGAGCGGCTCGTTGAATGATTGGCATAAAGAGGTCGGTGTCATAGATGGAACGCACGCCCTGTAGCACCAGCGCCATGCG
>CAZLPC010000054.1:0-3322 GCA_964561305.1 uncultured Anaerolineae bacterium | reverse complement strand
CGGCAATCAAAAAGCTGGCCGCCCGCAAGTGGTCGGCAATCACGCGATAGGGCACAATATTAGCATCGCGCTCCGCATCGGTATGGCCGCTTAGCTCTTGGGTAGCGCGGATGATTGGCATAAAGAGGTCGGTGTCATAGTTATTATCTTTTTCTTGGATGATTGAGACGATGCGCTCTAGGCCCATGCCCGTATCTACGCCAGTTTTGGGTAGCGGAATGCGCGTGCCATCGGGTTGAGCTTCAAACTGCATAAATACGAGATTCCAAAACTCTAAAAAGCGCCCATCATCAGCATCAAATGAGGCTTGGGCGCTGGCTGTGCCCAGTTGGGGTTGCTTGTCCCAATGAATCTCGCTGGTATAGCCACACGGCCCTGTTTCGGCCATCATCCAAAAATTATCTTTGTCGCCCAACACACACACATGATCGGCGGGCACGCCTACATCGTTCACCCAAATATCATAAGCCTCTTGATCATCCCGATGCACGGTGAAATACAGTCGTTCGGCGGGTAGTTCATAGACTTGGGTGATGAGTTGATAGGCAAATTGGCAGGCTTCGCGCTTAAAATACTCCCCGAACGAAAAGTTGCCCAACATCTCGAAAAATGTATGGTGGCGCAGGCTGGGGCCCACATTTTCGAGGTCGTTGTGTTTGCCGCTGACGCGCATCACTTTTTGGGCAGTTACGGCGCGGGCATAGTCGCGCTTTTCAACGCCCAAAAACACATCCTTAAATTGTACCATCCCCGCATTGGTAAACAGCAGCGTGGGGTCGTTGCCCGGCACAAGCGAAGAAGCAGCCACCCGCTTGTGGCGGTGTTCTTCAAAAAAGTCGAGAAATGCCTCGCGGATTTCTGCACTGGTCATGTATCTCATAAAATCCAATGTCCTGCTTGGGTTTTTGGGTTGTCAATTTGATCTGTAGGGCATTATAGCACTGCTAGGCGATTGCCCCTAGATGTGGTATGCTGCCATAGAAAATTTGATCCGCCCAAACCTAAAGGCAGATATAGCCATGAGCCAAGACGATCTGCATCTTGTCTTAGAACAGTTGCGCCACGAAGACCCGACAGTGCGCTTGCAAGCCGCCTCAGAACTCTTGGATCGGCGCGATGTGCGCGGCGTGGAGGCGTTGATTGTGGCGCTTGGTGATCAGGATTATCGGGTGCGGGCGTGGGCGGCCTCGGCATTGGGCTGGATTGGCGATGATCGCGCTGCCGAACCGCTTGCGCCGTTGATGACCGAAAGCCCGCACGCCGATTGGGACACCCGCATCAATCCGCCGATGTGTGCCTGTTTTGCATTGGCTTTGTTGCGCCGCACTGACCCCGTGATTCCGTTGTTAAACCATGATGATGAGCATGTGCGCTCGTTGGCTGTGATCACGTTGCGCTATATTGGTGATGCCGACTGCTTGCCATACCTAGTTGCTCTTAGCACTGACGATCCGTCGCCCATTGTGCGTGATGAAGCCGCCGATGCTGTCAGCGCCATGCAATCCCCCGACTTTCTGCCCCTGTGGCAACAGTTTCTAGAATAAAGTCGGCATAAGGGCATGATTTTGGCAATTATTCGTTGGATATATCTGTTTTCTCTTTTATAATGAATTCAGTTGTAAATTTACATGTTGCCGACATTTTCGGCCGTAAAATGGCTGGCTTATACCATGTACCATGAATTTCATTTGGTCAATCTGAAGGACTTTGGTTACAACGAATGGTTGAATGGGCATGACCTTACTGGTGGTGTCTCAGTTCATGATGATCACCTAGGCTATATGAAAGACACCCTCAACTGGATAGAAACATACAATCCCGCTGGCGGCCAACCATGCGTAGGTTTATGCTGGTTTGGACCAACAGTCATCCGCATTGAAGGCGCAAATCAGACAATTCAGGTATTTCAGGCGTGGGCGAATTTGTTTGCACTTGGCCCCGAAACCCTAGAATTGATCGGCTGGTTCGGTTGGGACGATGAGCATCCAGACGGTTACTATGAGCGTCTCTATATTCCACGAGATGAGATAGTAACTAAACTCCGGACAATTGCATCATATGCTCAAAAAATAATTGAGAGCAATGGTGAATATTTCATTCTTCACATGGGTCTTTGAGTAGAACGCTTAGCCTCTCTCAAGTCACCTCAACATTACATTTCGCCTATTTCGATTACTTGTATGGTGGTCAATCACGCTGTAGTGCATTGAATATTGTGTTGAATGGCAGCTATCAGGGTAGATTGCCTGTTGATAAAAATTAAACCTGCGAGTATATCGGTCATAATGTAGCCAACGCCATGCAATTCCCCGACTTTCTGCCGCTGTGGCAACAGTTTCTTGAGTGAAGCGCGTCCGTTCACTTATAATTGATATAGGAGGAATAACATCATGACTTCAGCGATTGTACAAGAGATTCTTGAGAAGTTTCAGCAACTTGATCCTGCTACTAAAAAGCATATTTTGCATACGATGAATGATTTGGTCGAACTCGATCAAACCTTTGACTACTTAACGTGGCAAGCTGATGTTGATCGGCTTCAAGCAGGAATTCGTGCGCGTATTGGCAATGATGCCACAGTCGGTGCTTTGTCCCTCTTGGATGAATTACGGGAGGAATCGTCTTGAGTATTGTTGTTCTGGATGCAGGAGTTTATATCGCTAATGTTCTTCCAGAAACGCTTTCAGGAGAAGCCAAAGGCCTTATTGCACAATTGCAGGCTGCTCGAACCGTATTTCATGCTCCTACCTTAATACGATTTGAAATGGTTGCTGTGGCTCGCAAAGCCGTATATCAAAAACGTGTTACCCCTCAAGAGGGATTAACTGCTCGTGATGTGTTTTTGAACTTTCCGATCACACTACATTTTGACGAGGTGCTGTTGAAACGCGCATACGAATTGGCCACCACGTACAATCGTCCGACCGCGTATGATGCTCAATATCTTGCATTGGCAGAACGGTTAAATTGTGATTTCTGGACAGCCGATGAGCGCCTTTTTAATGCTGTTAGTAGCCAACTGCCAACCATAAAATGGCTCGGAAATTGGCAAATACCGCCGACAACTTGACAAAATGTTGCAGGGTAGGGCAGGCTTGGCTATCATGATTGGCAGAAGCGACAGTGGGAGTATTCGCTATGCCAGATGTGATGATTTCGTATGCCCGCGAAGATGCCAAACACTTCGCCCGCAGCCTGCACCAAGCCCTGCTCAATCGGGGAGTGGGGGCATGGCTAGACACTTCAGAGATTGAAGGCGGCGCAGACTGGTTGAGAGCCATTGATGGCGCGGTGCGGACGTGCCAAGTGTTTATCGCGGTGC
>CAZLPC010000053.1:0-11188 GCA_964561305.1 uncultured Anaerolineae bacterium | reverse complement strand
ATGCTGCCTTAAGCCGCAATGCCCGCGATTTGCCAATGCCACCAATGCTGGTTAGTGTTTCTAAGGATGCTTGCTCGATGTCTGGTAAGGACTGAAAGCGGGCCAGCAGATACGTTGCTACTTTGGCAGGGTCTTGGCTATCAGAAAGCAGCAACGTCAATAACTCTAAGCTATTAAGCGCTCCAAAGCCAACTTGGTCTATTTTATCTAAGATGTCGGATACCGATTGCATGTCTATTGCGCCACGTTTTGCCCACATGCTACAATGGCTGACGGTGTATTGTATTGAATAATAACATGTTTTGAGGAATTTTATGAGCGACGCGACCATTAACAATATATTGCTGGCCAGCACAACGGTGCTTGGGGCGGTTTTTACCGCTTTTTCCGTCGCTTTTGTGGTTTGGACATATAATGACATGAAGGCGCGGTCGCGTGATCCCTTGGCCCAAATTGCAGCAGCAGTGATGGTGGCTATTTTAAATATTTTTGGGCTAATTATTTATGTGATGTTGCGCCCCCGTGAAACCCTTGCCGATGCGTATGAACGCTCTTTGGAAGAAGAAGCGCTGCTACAAGAGATCGAAGAAAAGCCTGCTTGCCCCGGTTGTGGCCGCCCTACCAAAACCAATTGGCAACTTTGCCCCCATTGTCACACGGTGCTAAAGCGCCCCTGCTTCAATTGTGGCGAGCTACTAGAGTTGTCTTGGCAGATTTGCCCTGTGTGTGCCAGCGCCCAAAGCCCAGACGGGCGCGAAGTGGCCGAAGTCATGATCCCAATTGGCAACACCGCCCAACGCCCCCAACGGGTAAAGTCGCCGTATGATGTCGGCGACACCCCTTCCTTAAAAAGCCAAGGCCTTGAATGGGTAGAATGAATCATTGCTGCGTCCTAGGCCGCTATAGCACCTTGTTGCTGTGGCACTGAACAACGGCGATTGCTTAGGGTATAATAGAAATACGCCATCAATTCGCCAAATAACATTCGGTTTCTTTGCTACAGGAGGCTTGTGATAGATTGCTATGGAACACATTCAAGACCGTACTGGTTACTATATTGACCTTGAAGAACGTTATGGGGCACACAACTATCATCCCCTTGATGTGGTGATTGAACGTGGCGAAGGCGCATGGGTATTTGATGTAAATGGCAAGCGTTATCTTGACTTTTTAAGCGCCTATAGTGCTGTGAATCAAGGTCATGCTCATCCAGCAATTGCCCAAACAATGCTTCAGCAAGCCCAAAAAATTACTTTAACCAGCCGTGCCTTTCGCAATGATCAACTGGGGCCATTTTATCAAGAGCTTTGCGAGCTAACCGGCTTCGACATGGCTCTGCCGATGAATAGTGGCGCTGAAGCTGTGGAAACCGCACTAAAGGCGGCCCGAAAATGGGGGTATGCCGTGAAAGGTGTGCCAAATGGGGCGGCTGAAATTATTGTTTGTGCGGGCAATTTTTCGGGGCGCACCATTAGTATCATGAGCTTTAGCACCGAAGCGCAATATCGTGAGGGGTTTGCTCCCTACACGGCTGGTTTTAAGGTGATCCCCTATGGCGATGCTGATGCGCTGGAAGCTGCCATTACCCCCAATACAGTTGCATTTTTAGTCGAGCCGATTCAAGGTGAGGGTGGGATTATTGTGCCGCCCGATGGTTACTTGCGTCGCATCCGCGAGATTTGCACTGAGTATAACGTGTTGCTGATTGCTGATGAAATTCAAACGGGTTTGGGCCGTACAGGGCGCTTGTTTGCAATGGATCATGAAGATGTTAAAGCCGATGTTGTTACCATTGGTAAGGCGCTGTCGGGTGGATTTTATCCGGTGTCGGCGGTGCTATCGCGCAAAGATATTTTGGGCGTTTTTAACCCCGGCGATCATGGTAGTACATTTGGGGGCAACCCGATGGCGTGCGCTATTGCCCGCACTGCTTTGCGGGTATTGGTAGAAGAAGGCATGATCGAAAATTCGGCAAAAATGGGTGATTATCTCAAAGAACGGCTTCAAGAGATCAATAGTCCTCATATTAAAGAAGTGCGTGGTAAGGGCTTGCTTATTGGTGTAGAGCTGCACGAGTCGGCGGGTGGGGCGCGTCGTTTTTGCGAAGCCTTACAACGTGAAGGTATCTTGTGTAAAGAAACCCATCAACACATCATTCGGTTTGCCCCACCCTTAGTGATCTCGCAAGAACAACTCGATCTCGCCCTAGCGCATATTGAGCGCGTTCTATTGATGGGATAGATGGCCTAAGCAGTTGTGTGGAGATAGGCTAACCTTTTCTACACCTATCTCCATTGTTGTACTCCTCTTATCGTTGCAAACCACACTACGCATGATGCCACTATTGCAGTGTAGTGGCCCTATAGTATAGGGGTAGACCCTCATATTTTATTGGTAGATTTGTTATAATCGAGCGAATTACTGAGAAGCCGTAGAGGTATTGATGACCAAAACACAGTCGCACATACGCAATTTTTGCATTATCGCCCATATTGATCATGGGAAAAGTACACTTGCTGACCGCCTTTTGCAGGTGACGGGTACAATTGACTCGCGGGGCATGAAAGAACAAATGCTTGATACCATGGATCTAGAACGCGAGCGTGGCGTGACTATAAAAGCATCGGCGGTGCGGATGCACTGGACAGCCGCCGATGGTATTGAGTATGAGATGAATCTGATTGATACGCCCGGCCACGTAGATTTTACCTACGAGGTAAGCCGCGCATTGCAAGCCTGCGAAGGAGCCTTGTTGATTGTAGATGCCTCGCAGGGGATTGAGGCCCAAACACTCGCCAATCTATATTTGGCACTAGAAGCTGATCTGACTATTATTCCAGTAATCAATAAAATTGATCTGCCAGCAGCCCGCCCTGATGAAGTAGCCCAAGAAGTGACCGAGTTGTTGGGCGTACCCAGAGAGTCGGTGATTTGTGTAAGCGCCAAAACGGGCGAAAATGTACAAGCCATTTTGCAAGCTGTGGTAGATCATGTGCCGCCACCTGCTGGCAACCCCGATGCGCCGTTGCGGGCTTTGGTCTTCGATAGTCATTATGATAGCTATCGTGGTGTTATATCTTATGTGCGTGTGGTGGATGGCAACATTAAATCCGGCGAGCGTTTATTATTGATGTCTACCGACGGGCGCATTGAACCGATTGAACTGGGCATATTTATACCCGGCATGGAGAAACGCCCTTCTGTAACAACTGGTAGCGTCGGCTATGTCGCCACTGGCCTTAAAACACTGCGTGACTGTCGGGTGGGCGATACCATGACCCATGTTGTAAACGGTGCAAAAGAGCCTCTTAGTGGCTATGAACCAGCGAAGCCGATGGTGTTTGCTGGTTTCTATCCCGTAGACAACGACGACTATCATGCGCTGCGTGATGCCCTAGAAAAGCTTCAACTGAACGATGCGGCCCTTACCTATCAACCCGAATCATCACAAGCGTTAAACTTGGGCTTTCGGGTCGGGTTTTTGGGCTTGTTTCACATGACAATTGTGCAAGAACGCCTAGAGCGCGAGTATGACCTTGATATTTTAGCCACAGCCCCCAGCGTAGAGTATCAAGTTGCACTGCGAAACGGCACTGAAATCACCATTGATAGCCCCGCCGAGCTTCCTGATGAAAATACCATCGCCGAAATTCGTGAGCCATGGATGGATATCCAAGTTTATGCGCCCGAACGCTATATTGGCAAGATTATGGAGTTGGTGACGGGTAAGCATGGTGTGTTTAAGAATATGGAATATTTGGATGCGTCGCGGGTCACAATTACCTATGAGTTGCCCCTTAGCGAGTTGATCGTAGATTTTTATGATCGACTGAAAAGCCTGACACAGGGTTATGCCAGCCTTGACTATCAATTCAAAGAGTATCGTCCGGGCAAGCTGGTCAAGCTCGATATTATGGTGAATGGTGAACCAGTGGACGCGCTAGCGATGATTGTCCATGAAGAAGATGCCTTCTATAAAGGCCAAAAGCTGGTGACCAAGCTGAAAGACCTTATCCCGCGTCAGCAATTTGTAGTGCCTGTGCAGGCTGCTGTGGGTAAACGTGTTATCAGCCGCGCCAATGTAAAAGCCATGCGGAAAGATGTATTGGCAAAGTGCTATGGTGGTGACGTAAGCCGCAAGCGCAAATTGCTCGAAAAGCAAAAGAAGGGCAAAAAGCGCATGAAGATGATCGGCAGCGTAGAAGTGCCTCAAGAAGCCTTCATGGCGGTGTTAAGCCTCGACGACGATTAAACATCCGTCAGCATAGCGATAAAATAGTAGTCATGCGGGTAGTTAAGTGAAGCTACCCGTTTGATTTTTGACGAGAGCATGGGTGATGACATTTTTGCAGGCCGCCATAACCGTTTTATCTGATGTAGATGCACCTTTATCAGTTACTGAGATCACACGTTTGGCCCTAGAGGGTGGCTTGATCGAGACAATGGGCAATACACCACGCCAAACCATGGCCGGTGTAATTGCCAGTAGCATTCGGCGTGAACGAGAGGGCGGGCCTTTATCGCCATTCTTTCGTGTCGAGCGGGGGCGCTATCGGCTGCGACAAGACGACGACACATTACCCTATAATTTTCTTGAAAACGCTGTTTTTGGACGTTTTGAAGATTATTTAAGCTATAAAGAAGCCGCCCTTGAGGTACTAGAATTTGAAGGCCGTCCCTTACACACAGCTGAGATTACTGGATTAGCCATCGAGTGGGGCCTCATTAACCCACAAGGTATGACTCCAGAAGCCTCGCTAGCAGCACAACTCTATCGAGATATTCAGCAAAACGGCTCATCGTCGGCTTTTCGGCGCGAAGGACCGAGCATTTTTAGCTTGGCAGAATGGGAGCGCGATGTTGATGGCATTACACAAATGGCCAATCAGCAACGCCAAGCCGTTAAACAACAGTTGTTGAATGTGATTAACCATATAGACCCGTATGCCTTTGAGCAGTTGGTGGCGCGGTTGCTCAGTAAAATGGGTTATGGCAACATTATCGTGACCCGCCGCGCTGCCGATGAGGGAATTGATGTGGTGGCCAGTATAGCTGTGGGGGTAATGACGCTGCGAACTGCCATTCAAGTTAAACGCACTGCCAGCAATGTTGGGCGGCCTATTGTTTCGCAGTTTCGTGGCGATATGCTGGCTATGCAAAATGTAGATCAAGGTCTTATTATTGCTACGGCAGGTTTCACCAAAGGCGCATTAGAGGTGGCCCGCGTCCCCAATACTGTGCCCATTATTTTGATTGATGGCGATCAACTAACGAATTTGTTGATCACACATCAAATTGGGGTGCGGGTGCAACATGTCGAGGTGATTAGCTTTGACAGCGATAGCCTAACTATTGAAGAACTGAGCGATTCTTCATAAATTATCGTGCCAGTGCTGAAGATGGTCGTGCAGGGGCGCAGTAATTAGGCTTTCTGTGTAGAGCCATTGGAGCAACTCATCAAATTGATAGAGCGCCCCACGTCTAAAGTTGGCCATGTTATTTGCCCCCCCCACCACATCTAGTAAACTGATGGCGCTTTCTATAGGCAATCCTATTCTAACTGATTCGCGCCATAATAGTTGATCGGCGTTATGCCCCCACAATACATCAGTAATCAACACAATCGGATTGCTAACATCGGCAGTGCCTTCGATTTTTAGTGTTTGGCCGTTTGGGATGGAATAGAGCAGGGGGATACCCGTTTGCACAGCCATTAGGCTACCCACGCCGATCATATTTTGCGTGGCCAATAGGCGTGTGTTGGGTGCAACATCGCCAAGCAATGCCAAAAATTTATCGGCGACGCTGGCCATCAGGTGTGGAAACGACGGTAACAGCGTAAATTGAAAACGAACCGGTGCGGCGGACTGACCATAAGCGGGCGTAAAATGCCCAAATTGAATCATGCCGGCTTGTACCATTGCCAACAATAGCGCACGCCGATTCATTGTGCTGCTGCCTCTAGCCAGCGCATTTGTTGTACAACGCCTTTGCCTTCTAATGGATACTCGGCACGGATATTGCGCCCTTGAAAGACAGGGGCTAAGACCTCTCGATAGGTGGACTTTGCCAATACTATAACCCGATCATGGGTTGTAAGCGGGTGGCGGATGAAAGCACTCATAATCTGCTGGGCAATCTGAAAACGCTCGGCACTCGATAGCGTATCAATAGTAAGGCTATAAGGAGAAATTAATGTGTTGGGTTCTAGCAGTCCATAGCGTGCCGAAAGAATATACCATTGGTGCGCGTGGGTTTGGGCATAGTGCTTGGCCCGCTTAAACAAGCCCGACCGAAACATATTTTCGGCAAGGGCGGGCATTGTAAGTTGGCTTTTTGAATCGCCGATCAGACAAATTAAGCTCATCAGAATCACTCCGCTTGATTAAGGATACGCCACGCCATACTAAGTCCCCAAGTGGTACTCCATTGAGGGGCTTGGGCCGACATACCGCCGAAATTATAGGTGCGTTTAAGTGTTTGTTGAGGGGTTTGTACGACAATCGCAGTTCCGCTGGTTTCTGTGCCGATCGCAATGCAAATATCGGCATTTGCTGTGACAAGCGTTGTTTCAGCAGCAGATACTATTTTATCTAGTAATGTTTCGTAGTGGGTAGAGAATGTGGCTTGTAAGGCATCAACATCGGCATAGGCAACATATTGGCTAATAACGGCAGAACCGCCATTGCAAGCCAGCAGCCGCTGTTGCAGATTCGCATCTGTGCCCGCCTCAATAAGTGCCAACCGCAGATTTTGGGCTTGCAAGGCAGCTACTACTGCTTGCTCAATCGGATAATTGCCCACGCCATAGATATAAGCGCCAACACGCTCACGGATGACGGCTTCCATTTGTGCAATCATCGCATCGGCGGCGGCTTCATCATCGGCAAGGGCCGTAACACGGATGTCGGTTTGGCCGGTGTGGGCGGCAAGGCCCACAGTTGGGTTGGCATGGGTCATTAAATCGGCGATTTTTTCGTCTAGGTGGCTTTCGCCGATGCCAGCAGTTTTAAGCACCAGTGCCTTAATGATCTTGTGGTCGCCCATTTTTTGCTGCAAATAAGGAATGACTTTTTGGGCGAGGATGTGCTTCATCTCTCGCGGCACACCGGGCAGGCTGATAATGATCCCGTCTTGGCTTTCAACAATAAAGCAGGGGGCTGTGCCAACTTCATTCTCGATGATAATTGCATTTTCAGGGACATAGGCTTGCTGCTCATTGTTTTTGCTCATGGGCACGCCAAAGGCCTTAAACCGCGCAGCAATTTGATCTAACAAGTCTTGGACAAACACCAGTGGCTGTTCGGTTGCATCGGCCACGGCTTGGCGTGTCATGTCGTCTACGGTGGGGCCCAAGCCGCCTGTCGTGATAATAAGGTCGCTGCGAGACAAGCCCAAATTCAAAATATCAGTGATGCGCTGGCGATTATCGCCCACCGATGTCATATAAAACACATTTACCCCAATATCGCGTAGGGTGCGGGCAATATAATTAGAATTAGTATCTATAATTTCGCCCAATAACAGTTCTGTTCCGATAGAAACAATCTCGGCATTCATGATCACCTCTTGTAAAAGTGTCTATAGACCCAACGGCCTCTTGTATGCTAATCTATCGCGTGGTCATTATCTAGCTATCAATCAACAACCCTTAACAAATGGAGCAAATTACCCTTGAATATTCTACGTGGCATTCTTGGTGGTGTAAAAGAAGTTGATGCTCAGTCCTATCATCGTCAATTTGATGGGTTGACACATGTTATATTGGATGTTCGTAACCCTCAAGAGTATGCGGATGCCCATATCATGGGGGCCATCAACATCCCAATGAGCAAACTCAAGAAGAAGATTGATATTTTGCCTGCTGATAAGCCAATTGTATGCGTGTGTCGCAATGGTTTACAAGGGCGCGAGGCAGCCTTCTTTTTGCAACAAAACGGCTATAAGGCCGCCAATATTCTCGGCGGAATGCAACAATGGAAACGTTCTGGCGAACCCACTGAGAAATAAAACGACATTTTAAGCCCTTCAATCACCTGAAGGGCTTTTTAATGCCACAACAGGCTTTTTATGCTTTGCGATCTGAATACAAAATTTGTTCGCGGATTTGGATGTCGGCGTTACGGATTTTTGTTGCTAGGTCTATCGCCATATTGTGCATCAGTTTATAGCCTAGGGTTGGGTCGCTTTCAGCCAATTTCAAAACATCATCGCGTTTTAAGATGATAAGTTTCGTGGCGCGGCTACAATGGGCCGAAGCCGAACGGTTGCCTTCGTCAATCAGAGCCATCTCGCCAAAAGATTGCCCCCGCCGAAACGTTCCAATTGTATGGGGATCGCCTGTTCCGCCAATTAGTTGTGGATTTAGCCGAATTTCGACCTCGCCATCCACAATCACATACATAACATCGCCGGGGTCGTTCTCTCGGAAAATAACATCGCCATGATGGTGGGTTTCTTCTTGACATATAGCGGCAATCTTCTCAAGTTGACCATCAGTCATTTCAAAGAACAGCTCGGCATTGCGTAAGGAGTCAATTTGAACCATCTAGAAAAACCTCCATTTGCCTGCAAAATATGATAGTTATATTATAAGCTCAAATGGCAACCGATTTTCTACGGATTTAGAACGCAATGACAACGCAAAAGCTGTTAGGGCAACAAGGCGAAGCTGTGATTGCTCAACATATACAGGTGCTGGGCTGGCGCATTGTCGCCCAAAATTGGCGTTGTAAACACGGCGAACTAGATATTGTCGCCTATGATCAACAGGAATTGGTATTTATTGAAGTGCGAACGCGACGCGGCAAAGACGCTTTGCAAAAAGCCCTTGAAAGTGTGGGGCCACATAAGTTACAAAAGTTGATGAATCTTTCGGAAGCATTTATTGATTTATATTTTGAAGGGGAAGTGCCCCCCATTCCCATGCGCTTTGATGTGTTTGGGGTTGGCTTGGCCCCAAATGGATTATTTGCGATAGAACATGTGCGCGATGCCCTTCAATGGTAAACGTCCGGTGCTGGTCATTTTAGGCCCCACTGCGGTTGGCAAAACCGAAACGGCTATTGCTGTTGCCAATGCCCTAAATGGCGAGATTATTAGTGCCGATAGCCGCCAAATATATCGCTATATGGATATTGGTACGGCCAAGCCAACGCCGCTTCAGCGCCAACAGGCGGTTCATCATCTTGTAGATATGGTCGATCCTGACAAGCCTTATAATGTAACGGACTTTCAGGCCCAAGCCTTGCAACTAATTAATGATATTTCTGGGCGTGGTCGTTTGCCGATGCTGGTGGGGGGTACAGGGCAATATATTAGCGCCACGCTAGAGGGTTGGCAATTTCCTGCTGTAGAGGCTAATTTTGCGTTACGGGCGGAGCTAGAGGCTTATGCTGCTACACAGGGTTGGGAAGCCCTTCTAGAACGCTTGCGTCAGTACGATCCGGTTACTGCTGAACGCATTGATGGGCGTAATATTCGGCGGGTGGTGCGGGCCCTTGAGGTTTGTATAATAGCCGGACAACCCTTTTCTGAATTGCGTGGCAAAACCCCCCCCCATTTAGACATTAAAACAATAGGCCTAACCTTAGAACCGCGTGAACAATTGTATGATCGAGCTAATTTGCGTATTGATCAGATGCTAGCGGCAGGCTTGGTGGATGAGGTGCGCGAGTTACAGCGTATGGGGTATGATTGGGTATTGTCGTCTATGAGTGCCTTAGGTTATTTGCAGATGGGGTGGTATTTGCAAGGAACGCACACTTTAGATGAGGCGATTCAAGAGTTGCGCCGCGCCACTCATCTGTTTATTCGGCGGCAATATACATGGTTTCGCAAGTATAATGCAGATACAACTTGGCTGATAAGCAACACTGATGCTGCAATGGCCGTTACTTCTGATGTACAACAGTGGATTGAGCAATTATGAATCGTAGATCATTTGGCTTTGGTCGCGCCCGCCGTTTTATTGAAGATACCGATAATGCCAACCTTATTTTGGGCTTGGTGGGTTTAGCGCTGTTGTTGTCATTAGGGTTTCCGTTGGCTTTGCCACAGTCCGAATTGGGTGCACGCTGTACCAACTTGCCCAATCCACAAGGTGGTAATCGGCAATCATTATTGGCCTTGCAAGGTGGCCAAGAAATGGGCTTGTCAGTGAATGTTCTGGATGCTGAACGTTTTGGCGACGAGGTTTCTGTGAATACGGGCGAGGCCATTGTCTTTCGGGTGCAATTTATCAATAATGATATTGGCCCCGCCAATATTTATTATACCGAACCATCTGTAACTGTCGGTGACCTTGATGCCCTTCCACCCGGCACGTACGGCGTTATTTTTGAGATCATCTCCGAGGCGACAACCTTACCCCTGCGAGACAACATTCGCACTGGCCTAACGTTGCCGGCGGGTAGCCTTTCAGGAACACCTGTGTTTACTTATAGTCTCGAAGAGCTTTATATTTTGCGGGCGGGCGGGCGTTGTTTTATAGATGTCCGTTTTTCGCCAGAACGGCTCGCTCAGATTGGGGTGACGACAGGTGAGTATCGGGTGCGGGTCTTTTATCGCAATAGTGATCGCGGTGTTTATCTTCCGCCCACCCCCAATGGCACAGCCCCAACTGCCACACCCATGTTTAATCATCTAAATGTGTGGGTTGGGACGGCTCAAAGCAATACGCTTATTTTAACGGTACTGCCATAGCGTCGGCCATCCGAAACGCTAGCCACACACACATCATAATTAGCACACTGGGTAAAAAAACCAGTTGTGGCGCTTGAATTAATGTGCCACGCCCTTGTGCAATCATTAGACCCCATTCTGGGGCTGAAATGTCGTTTCCTAAGCCTAAAAATGATAGACTGGCCCCATACAAAATTGACCACGCAAATATGACGGCTATAAATGATAACAAGGTTGGTGCAGCCGAGGGGAGTAGGTGGCGGCTGAAGATGCGCCACTGCGACGCGCCAATGCTATGAGCGCCCTCGATAAAAGGCAACTTACGGGCTAAATCGATAGCGTCTGTGGCGACACGCCCATAGCTACCAATATTGGCGACACCAACTGCTATCGCTAGGGTGTACGGACCGTTTGGTAAGGCCGCACGAATCAGCAATGCACTAAGAAGGGGTGGAAATGCCAATAATGCATCTACTACAATGCCTGCTATTAGCCGCGAAAGTGA
>CAZLPC010000052.1:0-11406 GCA_964561305.1 uncultured Anaerolineae bacterium | reverse complement strand
TTGGCCCACGCGAAATTGAGGTAGATGCACAAGGTTTTATTTATGTAGCCGATACGGGCAACCACCGCATTCGTGTCTACAGCCCAGAATGGACATTTGTGCGCGATATTGAAGCCAATGGACGTGGCTTGTTGGCCGAGCCCGAGCCTGTTGGTGTGAAGGTTCACCCCATCTCTGGTGAGGTGTTTATTGCCGAGACATGGAACCAGACCGTTTCAGTCTTCTCAAGGGATGGTCGGGCTGTGCGGACGTGGCGGGTTAATATGTGGGCTGGTACACGCCTAAGCGGTGCGCGTCCTTATATTACGATTTCTCCTGATGGCTCGCTCATTTTAGTGTCGGATATGGACGATACTGACACTAATCATGGGCCGCGTGTGGTGGCCTATAATCTCAATGGTGATGCTGTACTCTCGTTTAATGCCCCCTTTGTTGATAGTGGTACAGGGCCCGTTGCCGTAGAGGTGGTGGCCGGCATGGCCTTTGATGCCGACGGCAACTTCTATGTGGCTGATGCTGAGACCGGACGCATTGTGATCTTCCCGCCGCTAGGTGTTGTAGGTGGCGTTTTGCCTGTACCCGACCTCTCCTATAATAGTAGCGCATTGACACCACCAACAACAAACGATAATAGTGTGTCTAGTGGTGATGATTCCATCATTCGCCAAATTGGATACGCCTATTGGCAAGCCCAAATAGATGGAAACTATACACTTTTCCGTGATATACATTGCACTGAAGACCAGATGATAGTGGATATCGTGCGCGATGAAGAGACATTTTTGCGCGCGACAACACAATGGCGACGCGATGCTAGCCTCAGCAATTTAGAGCTGCTGGTTACTCGTGATGGTGATGTTGCCAGTGTGGGCTATTTGGGCACAATGTCGCTTTTTGATGGTGAATCTGAATTTCCGGTGGATGTAAGTAATGTTTATCCATCGCTTAATCTGATCAAGCGCGATGGTCAGTGGTTGATTTGCCAAAACGCGAATCGGTCATCTGACATCTTTATGCCCGGCGGCGGATAGAGATAGCTGCCCTCTATATATTGAACAGATGCAATGAAGCGGTGACTGATACAGAGATCACCGCTTCTTTTCCAGATATTGCCTAGCTACTGATCGACCTTCATCAGCTATTTGGCATGGTATGTGATAGAATTGTGTTAGAAAACTTGTTCTGATATGAAGTGATGTAAGAAAGCTGTGCGACTAACTCATCTAAGCAACAAAGCGTAATCACTATGGGTTTTATAAGCAGCAGATGGCCTACATTTTATTGGGCGGGCGATACGGAGTTGTGAGATGATGTGGGCATGATAGTAAAACGCTTTCAGCCCAATGTTATTATGACGCATTCTTGTAGGGTAAAATGGCCACATCATGCAATGATGTCACGGTTCAATTTACGAGTAGCCGCCGAGACATCTGGAATTGGGGCGCGGCTGATTATTCCCGCAGATGGGGAGTCGATTGTATTAGGGCGTTAAAAATTCATCAGAATTGTGAAAAAAAGTCATCTAATAGCTTGAAATGCCATGCGTCATGTTTGTACAATGTGGCCTATCAAGGTGTAGTGTCGAGGTTAAATAAGGAGTTTCAATATGCCAGTATATGCCTATCACTGTCGTGCTTGCGACAGCGATTTTGATTTTAAGCAAAGTTTTAATGACGAACCCCTAAAAGTGTGCCAAGTATGTGGCACAGCAGGCCAAGTGGTGCGTGTTATCCAGCCAGCGGGTGTGGTGTTTAAGGGTTCGGGCTTTTATGTTACCGATACGCGAGGAGCCACCAAGCCCAGCCCTGTGGGTGGCAAGAAAGAAGAAGGCGCAGCCAGCAACGGCGACAGTAATGGTAATGGCGCGGCCGCTGCATCAGAAGCCAGTAGCAGCACAACCACGCCAGCTACTACGTCAACATCGGGCGCAGCCGATTAGCTTTCGTCAGCCTGCGATGAATGCCGAAATTGGAATACAAGCCCAATATCGGGAAGTGTAATCAAATCACCATTATGGATAGCCATTGTCATTTGTGGCGAGAGTGGTTGTCCGACGACCATTATAATACGCGATTTGCTGGTGTTTTCGAGGATATAATAACCATCCTCATAAACAATTACACACAATTCTGCATCCAGCCCTTTATAGCGCCACAAGGGGATGGTGGCTTCGGCTACCTGACCAATAGACAATTCAATACCATAAAAGTCCCATACACTTTGTTGCTCATCTAAATGGGGGCTGTCTAAAATTTCGACATACACATTGGGGCGCGATAAGCTTGCTCCCAACTGCTGGGCACGTTGCCAGCGTAGCGCCAGCCATTGCTGCTCTTGGCGGCGGCCCACTTCAATACGTCCCAGCGCAAATAACGCCCCAATCACCACACCAATGCCCACCAACCATCCCACTAAAGATGTATTAGACTGCAAAGCCGCGCCCCAAATAATCGCTACCAACACAAATCCAATGACTACACTACTCAGATAATTAAATAAACCCATTTGTGGCGGCTGAGTAACCAAGTCGGGCACATCGGGATAGCTTTCGGGCTGTAGTGGCGGCGGCGGTGGAGCTGTCGGTATTGGGGCAATGTTTGGTTGTTCGGGGTCTAGGGGCAGAGCAGGCAAGCTAATGGCTGGTGGCGCAGGCATTGGTGTTGTTTTAGGCTTGCCCAGCCGCTTGGTTAGGGCCGAAAAAGCACTAGGCTCGGCAAAATCAATGGGGTTGTGTTGATACAAATCGTAGGGCATCCAATTTTTTGCGCCTTTGGGGGCGTTGGCAGGCAAGCACGGGATGACATCGCGCTGATTGTCGGCAAAGGGCCGCCACCACGCCTCAAATACCTCTGCCGAATCGCCTAAAGCGGCTTCTGTTGACACTACAGCAACCATGGCGTATGCCTCGCGCATGGCTGCAACAGTTTTTTGGCGTGTTTTAGCATCTACATCGGGTGACTCTAAATAAACCCGATAGCCTCGTGTGACAAGCTGCTCATTGAGAGCAGCAGCCCATTCATAATCAGTTGGCACACAAATAATCACAGCATCCATTAAGGTAAGATTTCACTTTGCTTAACTCGTCTCAATATTAAAACATTTTAGCTAAGGAGAAGGTACAAAATGTCTCAAGTTTACGATGTAGGGGCCACATTGCCGGATATCATCGTCAATGATGCCGATAATATGCCAACTTCATTGAAATCACAAGCGGGCGAGCGTGGCTTGCTCATTTATGTCTTGCGTGGCACATGGTGTTCGTTTTGTATAGGACAAATTGATCGAGTACGTCGGCGCTATCCTAAATATCAAGAGCAAGGCGTGAACACAGTATTTATTGTCCCTGAACCACATAGCACTGTGTATGGTTTTTCTATCAGCACGGCCAAACCATTGCCGTTTAACCTTTATGCTGATGAGCAGTTTGCGATTGCGGATGTATTAACCCGTCCGGTCGATGTCCCCCGCGAGCGCCCGATTGGAATTTATTTGTTAAACGCACAGCGCGAGGTTGTGTGGCGTTTTATTGGGCACGAAGATGAGAATTTTCCCTCGCAAGATGATATTCTCACCATGATTGAAGCCCATCTTCCCTAGCTTTTGCGGTGGCCGATGATGATGGGTGGAACCGTCGGGCCACCCAATAAGTTTTTAAATGTCCGACCGATGCCACCGCCTAAAGCACCCACGCGCTGATGCTGAACGCTGAGGCCAGCTTGTTGAAGGGTGTGTGTGGCGCTGTCAATATCAGTATCCTCTGCTGATAACAACAACAACAGACCATTGGGCTTCAATAAGTTGGCGGCATGGGTTAGCAAGCGTTCGGGTGTTGTGGATTGAGACAGACAAAAGCTCACCGTCACCAAATCAAAACTGTTGGTAACAAGGGGCGGGGCACTGGTGTCGGCCTGAACGCGCAAATAGCGCGAAAAAGGAAATACAGTGAGGCCATAAGGGCCGTTGTTGGGGCTGACCACCACTGTGATATAGCCCGACACATCTAGCCCATAACCCACCCATCCCATTCCATCCGATAAGTCTGCTGCTACACCCATTGGGCCAATGGGGAGCTTTTGTTCTGCGATCCGACGATTTTCTAAGATGCGCCACATTTCGGCTATAACTGCCGCCCGATTGGCCCAATAGTCTTCGGGCCATGTGGGGATGGGGGTTTGGGGCAAGCGCCGAAAATCTTCAATATCTGGGGCCCGCCAACCTTGTGCCAAAAATTGAGCGGCTTGCTGTTGGGTGATGCGATCTAGATCGGCTAATTGCTCTGGCACGGCCAGCCGAATGACATTATCCTCTACCGTATAGCGGTTGCCAGTGCGTTCATTGCTAACGAAATCGCCAGTCCGTTGCAAGAGGCTTCCATCGGAGGGATCGCGCAATAATGTCACCAAGTCTTGCCCGCGTCGGCGCAGCTTATCGGTTAATAACCGATGACCGTTTTCATTCATGGTGGGTTTGGCTATCGGTTGAAGCGGGTTGTTTGTTGGCCCTAACAACCATCCATCCTATTGCAAAAAGGATACCAACCACGATCGGCGAGAGCAACAAAGCCACCAAAGCCCGCACACTTGTGCCTTGCCACCCCAGCACCCCTAATAGCAAAAATAATAGACCTGCCATCACCAATAGCCCAACAAACAAAATGATACCTAGTGTGTTAGCTCGCTTTAAGGTATTAGCCCAATTAAGGGATTGTTGTTTTGATGACCCCATGTTTCTCCTCGCAATGTTTTTCAGAATGTTTTTGTCTCTACTATAATAGGCGATGAGTGGTCACGGATAAATAGTTCATTGGATGCGGTACTGTTCTCATTTAACAGTTTGTACAATTTGTAGGGGGCAGAAACGCCACAAACCCGCTAGGATTAAGGGCGCAACATCCAATAAACAAAGAGGAGTTTGCGGATTATGATTCGTCCTGTTGCAAAAGTTGATGTCTCGCCTAAGCTGCCCGCCGAGCTAGAGCGCCTGTTACAATTGGCTTATAACTTACGGTGGTCGTGGGATCATGAAGCGGCGGCCTTGTTTCGTCGGCTAGACGTTGATTTGTGGGTCAATACCAACTATAACCCAATCTGGATGCTGGGTTTAATTGACCAAGAAAAACTAGATGCTGCTGTAAACGATTCAGCGTTTATGGCGAGCTTTCGTCAAGTGTGCGATGCCCACGACGCTTATATGAATGCGACTGATACATGGTATCGCAACCACTATGGCACATTTGAAAAGCCGTATATCGTATATTTTAGTATGGAATTTGGCTTGGCCACTTGTTTGCAAAACTATTCGGGTGGTTTGGGCGTTTTGGCCGGCGACCACATGAAAAGCGCGTCCGATCTGGGCTTGCCGTTGGTTGGGGTGGGGTTGTTATATCAAGAAGGGTACTTTCAGCAATATCTAAACCAAGATGGTTATCAGCAAGAGCGTTACCCTCTCAACGACTATTCTAATCTGCCGATACAACCGGTTTACAATGGCGATGGTGAACGTTTGGTGATTACCGTACCCATTGCTGCCGAGACTTTGCACGCTTATGTTTGGAAGGTAGATATTGGGCGCGTGCAGCTTTACTTGCTAGACGCGACACATCCCAGCAACTCGCCCGAATTGCATAACCTAACCGACCGCTTATATGGTGGGGATCGGCGCATTCGGATTCGGCAAGAGATTTTGTTGGGCATTGGTGGCATTCGGTTGCTGCAAGCCTTACATATCGAGCCAAAAGTGGTTCACATGAATGAAGGCCACAGTGCCTTCAGCGCCCTAGAGCGCATTCGCTTTTTCTTAAAAGCACACCCTGATCTTACTTTTGAAGAAGCCCGCGATATTTTGGCTACCACCAGTGTCTATACCATTCATACACCTGTTTCTGCTGGCCTAGAACGTTTTGGTTTTGATCTGGTTGATGAGCATTTTCCGTGGTTGTGGCAGGCTTTGGGCCTTAGCCGCGAACAATTTCATGACCTAGGGCGCGAACCCATGGGCGACTATGAATTGTTTTCGTTGCCCGTTATGGCACTCAAGATGTCGGCAGCCACCAACGGCGTGAGTCGCTTACATGGCGAAGTGTCACGGAGTATGTGGCAATGGATGTTTCCGCAAGTGCCAGAACCCGAAGTGCCCATTGGCCACATTACCAACGGCATTCATATCAACACATGGATTAGCCGTGAAGTATCTGCCTTGTTTGATCGCTATCTTGACCCTGCTTGGCGCGTCGAGCCATCGCTTAAAGGTATTTGGAATGACGTAGACCGCATTCCTGATCCAGAGTTGTGGCGCGTAAAAAGCCAGCGTCGGGCCCGCTTGGTGGCCTATACCCGCGAACGTCTGCGGGCCCAGCTAGAAGGCCGCGGGGCAACCGCCTCTGAAATTGCCTTAGCCGATGAGGTTCTGAACCCAGATGCGCTGACCATTGGTTTTGCCCGCCGTTTTGCGACCTATAAGCGAGCTACGTTGTTGTTTCGGGATGTAGAACGCCTATCGCGGTTGGTCAACGATCCCGAGCGTCCTGTACAATTCATTTTTGCAGGTAAAGCACACCCTCATGACAAACCGGGCAAGGAATTTATCCGTGAGATTGTGCGCTTTAGCAACATGCCAGAGTTTCGTCATTCGGTGGTGTTTTTAGAGAACTATGACATGACCGTTACGCGCTATATGTTGCAAGGGGCCGATGTGTGGCTGAACAATCCGCGCCGTCCACAAGAAGCAAGCGGAACCAGTGGTATGAAGATCATCTATAACGGTGGTCTTAACTTAAGTGTATTGGATGGCTGGTGGGACGAAGCCTATGAACCAGACTATGGCTGGGCCATTGGCAAAGGCGAAGTGTACGAGGAAGAAAACGAAGATCTGCAAGACTACATCGAAAGCGAAGCATTGTATAACTTGCTGGAAGGCGATGTTGTGCCGATGTTCTATGAGCGCCGCCGCGATAACATGCCCCACGCTTGGATGAGCAAGGTCAAAACCAGTATGAAGGCTTTGGCTCCAGTCTTTACCACCCATCGGATGGTTGAAGAATATGCAGTTAAATATTATCTGCCTTCACTAGAACGCTATGAGCGTCTGATTGTGAACAATGCTCAGGCAGGCAAAACCTTTGCTGACTGGTTGATCAATATCAAAACGGTCTGGAGCAGCATTCAAATTAAGCGCGTAAAAATTTCAACTGAGAGCCTAACAGTAGGCGAGTCTTTAAGCCTTGAAGCCGTGATAGACTTGGGCGAACTTAGCGCGTCGGATGTAACGGTGCAGCTTTATAGCGGCAAACTGGACACCAACGGCATGATTGTAGATGGTGAAGTAGTCGAAATGACGGCTGGCAAGAAGGCGAACGGGGTCTATCCATTCACTGGCCAAATGACCTACCTTTCATCGGGCGAGCGTGGTGTGTCGGTGCGGGTATTGCCCAGCAACCCCAACCTAACTGATCCTTTGCTAACTGGCCTGATTTTGTGGGCTACGCCAGATGTAATTACCAACGCCTAATCATTTTGATCGCGATGCTCTAAACGTTTTAACACACGCGGGACAAGGCTGTACTCGCGTGTGTTGGTTTGGGGCGTGGCGGGTGTAGTAAATAGCTCGACCACACTCGGAAAGGCGATGTCGGCTGTTAGGGGCAGCCAAACATGCACGGTCGTACCTTCGCCAACAGTGCTTTCAATCGAAATGTCGCCATCATGGGCTTCAATCACTCGCTTGGCCAAATATAGCCCTTGCCCTGTGCCGGGTTGATGAATAGTTGCGCCATCGGGCGTAGTGGGCTGTCCCCTAAAAAACCGTTTAAAAACATGTGGTAAGGCTTCTGGACCAATCCCAACACCTTCATCGGTCAGCATAATATGTGTCACTTGACCATCTTGCACTTCATCGCTGTGTAATTGGATGTTGCTGCTTGTCTGCGAGTATTTAATGGCGTTATCAATCAAGTTGCCCAATGCCCATTGTAAGCGCCGATGATCACCTAAAATATAATAGTTTCGCTCTGGAAGCTGTACCTGCAAGCTGTGGCCGGCGGCTTTGGCTACAGGCTTCCATTGTGCTGCTAGCTGCCATAATAGCTCGCTGACCAAAATGGGTTGTTGCACCCGTTCTACGTCTTCTGGGCTAAAGGTTTGCAGGTCGCGCAAGTCACTGATGATGCGTTGTAGAGAACGGGCGTTGCGTGCGATCTCGCGGGCAAAGTTCAGCAGTGCAGTCGGCTCGGCGTTGCGTTCGGCGGCGGCCAGTGCCGCATCTTGGGCTGCATAAGAAATAGGTAGATGTACCTCTTGGGCCAACTCCCCTAATAGTTGCTCATAGCGTTGCTCGCGTCGTACGTCGTCGCTAATGTCCCGCAGCGTCGCCAAAAGCCCCAATCTTTTGCCACTGTCATTAATGACAGCAGCAGCTTGGGCTTGCAAAACCTTGCCATCGTGGGCAATGCGGGTAGGATGCCCAACGGTGTGTATACCCGGTGCAATCAATGGCCCCAGTGTGTCGGTGATAGTATCCAGCAGTTTGCTGAGATCAGCATTTTCTGATTGACCCAACAATTGTTTGGCGGCGCTGTTGGTCATCAGCATTCGTCCCGCTGGATCAAGGATAACCAATCCATCGGCTAGGCTTTCTAGCACCGATTGTAGGCGATTAGACTCGCGGCGTTGGCTTTGCAAGCGTTGGGTTAGGGCACTGGTGCGATGCTGCATTACGTCGGCATAGCGATCCAGTGCAGTGGCTAATTGTCCTATTTCATCGCTGGGGGGAATGTTGCTGCGGGCTTTGGGGTTGCCATCGGCAAGGGCAGTGACAGTATCGCGCACATCTTCAATGCGTTCGATTTGTTTGGCCACACCCCGATAGCCAATGGTGATGACACCCGCCATCACTAATGCTGCTGAGAGGCCGATAATGTGTTGGGCCATGCTGGCCGCTGCGGTTGTTGCTGGTTGCGAAACACTGATGACTCCCAACAACGATTGGTTGACCAACAGTGGAATGTAAGCAAGATGATAGCGTTGCCCATCAATCACTTGGGTTTCGATTACGGTTGTTTGCGGATTTTGGGTAATTTGCTGGGCAATGCCTGCCGAAATAGTGCTGTCGCTGGCTGCATCTGAAGCGATAGTGCGTCCGATATTGTCATAAACGCCTAGCGAGATTGCGTCGCGCTGCTCAATTGCCGTTAAAACAGACTCTAACCTTGTGCCTACTGTCATGCTACCGATAATTGCACCAGTACTATCGGCAACCGACACAGCACTAACGATATAAAGCTGTTCTTCAATGCTGATTAGGCTAGAAACAGTGGTGTCATTTTCATTTAAGACATCGCGCAAGAAGGGTAGCGTGGATTCTGGACTGCTATTTAGCACGACATAATTTACAGTGCCGTCATTAAATGCAATTTGCTGTAGGGCGATAATTTCGTTGCCTGCCAAATCAGTAATAATGATGATCTCTAGGTTGGCCAACAATAAATTAGGTTGAATTAGGCTTTGCAAGCGGCTGGCATTGAGCGCCGCGATATTTTCTCGCACGCCACCAGTGTTGCTAATGCGGAACAACTCGCGCTGATGCAACACCCCCACAGCACTTAACTCGGCAGCTACGGTGTCGCTGTTGCGGCGCACATCTGATAAATCGTCCTCATCTAACCCCACAGCTAGGCTATAGCTAATTAAGTAGGCCCCCACCATTGATAAAATCATCACGGTTACGGTGATCGGCAGCAATAAACGCCAGCGCAACGATATAAAGCGCGTCTCAGTTGTTTGGGCTTGAGAGCCATCGGGCCATTGAACAGCTTCAATAGGCGAGGTCACAGCATTTTCATGATGGGATGGATGGTGGGATGGTGTTGCCGCTGACATGACTGACCTCAAGATAGCCTTAAAAACTGATTTTACGTTGTGTTGATGGTGTGCAATTACTGTCGAACAGATGTTGCAATTTTAAGAATGCAACAAGTTAGCTGAAAATGCAACCAATCCCTGCCAAACGCTATTAAATTCTGTAGGTTTTGTGGACTACCCGGATGATTTACTGGCAGAAATATTATAGCCTAAAACAGTCTAGCATCTTTTCTTTTTATTGTGTGTTGTATCATTGAGTATAAAATTATCGGTAATTCTGTGCCAATTTGCACGCCAATTACAGGCAAAACAGCAACACTAAATCATGTTATAGTCGTGCCATCAACTACAGCATTTACCTACTAATCAGAAAGCCTCAAGGGAATGAAAATCACAAAACAAGACGTACTGGACTATCATAGCCAAGGTCGGCCCGGTAAGATTGAAGTGGTGGCCACAAAGCCACTAGCCACCCAGCGCGATTTGTCGCTGGCCTATTCCCCCGGTGTGGCACAAGCAGTATTAGAGCTAGAAGAGAACCCCCTTTCTGCTTATCGTTATACAGCCAAGAGTAATCTGGTGGCGGTGATTTCTAATGGAACAGCTATTTTGGGCTTAGGGGATCGGGGTGCGTTAGCCTCTAAGCCCGTTATGGAAGGCAAGGGCGTTTTGTTTAAGACCTTTGCCGATATAGATGTGTTTGATATTGAACTTGACACCAAAGACCCCGATGAGTTTATAGCCGCAGTGAAGGCCATGGCTCCCACATTTGGTGGCATCAATCTGGAAGATATTAAAGCACCAGAGTGTTTTTATATCGAAGAACAATTAAAGGCCATGCTCCCTATTCCGGTGTTTCATGATGACCAGCATGGCACAGCCATTATCTCGGCGGCCGCTTTGCTTAATAGCCTAGAAATTACCGGCAAGCGTATCGAAGACGTGCGCTTGGTGGTGTCGGGGGCCGGGGCCAGCGCCATTGCTAGCGCCAGTTTATTTATTAAGCTGGGGATGCGCCGCGAAAACATTTTAATGTGCGATAGCAAAGGCGTTATCTATAAAGGCCGCACCAGCGGCATGAACGAATATAAAGAGCAATTTGCTGTCGAAACCGATGCCCGTACCCTTTTCGATGCCTTTCAAGGCGCAGATGTGTTTTTGGGATTGTCGGCAGCAGACACAGTATCGGTTGAAATGGTGAAGGCTATGGCCGAGTCGCCGCTTATTTTTGCGATGGCCAATCCTGATCCAGAGATTCCTTATGATGTAGCCCGCGAAGCCCGCCCCGATGCGATCATAGGCACAGGCCGCAGCGACTATCCCAATCAAGTCAATAATGTATTGGGTTTTCCGTTTATCTTTCGTGGCGCATTAGATGTGGCAGCCTCGGCTATTAATGATGAAATGAAGATTGCGGCGGCCCATGCATTGGCGGCATTGGCGCATGAAGATGTGCCCGACAGTGTTTTAGCGGCCTATGGCCTAGATGAATTGCGCTTTGGGCGCGATTACGTCATTCCAAAACCGCTTGATCCGCGTGTCTTAATCTATG
>CAZLPC010000051.1:2037-11541 GCA_964561305.1 uncultured Anaerolineae bacterium | reverse complement strand
TTTATCGGCACAGCATGGAATAACCCCACCCAATTGACATTGCCATCGCGTGACCAATGGGAGTATTTCAGTAATTTTTCGGCGGGCTATGGTTTGGTGGATGCCGCCGATGATTTTTATGCGCTAGCACCATCACAGCCTAGCGGCAGGATCAACGTATTAGGCTTGGTGGGATCGTGCCATCAGATACGGCTCTATTTACCAAAAGCACACGCCGAGGATACTGGCCCAGTGTGGCTTACTTGCTTAGAATTTGGCTGGCAAGGTGAAAATATCCCTCAAGTAATCGCCCAAATCAAAGCCCGATTATTGGCCGAAAGCCAAGTTTATTTGCTGATAGAACCCGACTTACCATTTTTTGATATGACCGCCCTTAATGGCTATTGGGAGTGGGAGATGATTAAAGAATATGCGCGCCCACATGACGGAATGAAAATTGTGCTGTATCATATTCAGGCACAAGCAGACACAGTTGAGACAACAGACTAAGGTTCGATCAAAAAATTTGTGATGAACATATTCCGCTATCGAACAAATAATGGCGTGCGCCTATTTCTAAGCCTCTTACCGATGATTGGGATAATATGGGTACACCTGTTTTTGCGGTGGCATAACATCGGCGACAGCATCCCTTATTTCATTGATGAAATTCGTCATATCGAACGCGCCCGTATCGTTTGGACGTTTGAGGACATTCATACCAGCACCACTCCCAGCAAATTCGGAACCTATTATTGGCTAGGGTTGTTCGGCTTACCAGAATATCCCTCACCATGGCTAGGACGTGCGCCTATTGCCTTATTGACTATCTTGGGCGTAGCCGGTAGCTATGCCTTAGGTAAGATGCTATTTGGGCGCAATGCAGGCTTGTTGGCCGCTGCCATCATCACGGTGTGGCCCTTCCTGCTATTTTTTGAGCGGCTGGCACTTACCGATCCACCAACGGCTTCGGTGGTGGTTATTACCACATGGTGGAGTGTGATAGTCGCCAAACGTCCGACGAAAACACGGGCTGTTGTGCTGGGGTTATTAATATGCCTGATGTTGGCTGGCAAGTTGCTCACTATACCGTTAATGATTGCGCCATTTTTGGCTGTTGCCTTCTTTGGCAAATATCCACTGATGATGAATCGAGGCCTTTGGCCACAAATACGTCAAATAACACACCACTATTGGCCCTATATGTGGCGGGCGGGGCTAATTGTTAGCATGGTATGGGGCATCATTTTGGGCTTCTATAGGTTGCGTAGCCTTTTAGACCCAAATGTACGCAAGCTAGTAGACAGCTATCTCTACCTTGATAGTGTGCAGGGCAAGGCAAACTTCATTCCGCAAAACATTGAGCGTGTCGAGCAAATCTTGTTTTATCACTGGTCAATAGTGTTGTGCGGCTTGGCTGTTTGGGCCATCGTGGCCTTGTGGTGGCGCAATTGGCGGCAGGCGCTGTTCTTCTTATTGTTGATTTTGCCACTCAGCATTTTTTTGATCGCTATCGCCAAAGAGTTATCAACGCGCTATCTCACTATTACAGCTCATTTAGCCGCCGTGGGCATTGCTGGCGGCTTGGTAACATTTGCACGCTCTTGGCACCCCCCCCGTTGGGAAATCCTGCGCTATACCCCTATCATCTTACTGATGGTCTGGATGGCCACATTTGGGCTACCGTTTGGGCTGATGGCTACCCAAAACCCAAAAGCCCTAGCGCTGCCACACCGCGATCAGGTTGAATACTTTCAAAACTATACGGGCTATGCTGTGCCAGATGCCTTTCTGTTGGTTGCCGAAGACAACCCTATTTCCCCACCAACTTATGACAGTCCAGTTGTTGTCGCTGTTCTACGTATATGCGATTATCATCCTTACTATTTTATGCCACCCGAAATCCGTGATGAATTAACCGTCACTTGCCAGCCTCGTATCGAAGGTCAGGGCTTAGATGCACGCTTTCGGCGGCGATATGAATGGATAAATACTCAATCCGAGCAACATGGCTTGCTTTATATTGTTGTAGAGCAGTTCCCAAACTCAGATGGGCCGATTGCTTTCGATCCACGTCGTATAAATGGGTTTATCCAACTTTTGGGGCGCTTCGAACGCCCGTATGGCGGTATTCCAGTCGAGGTCTATGAAGTTCGTAGGCCCCTTAGCCTTTTGTTGGTTCAATAGACGGAATTTTAATGTATGGCCTCAGAACGAACGCTTATTATTCTTAATCCTCATGCTGGTGCAGGCCGCGCTGGGCGCTTGTGGCAACAAATAGAGCCACTGCTGTGGGATGCACTAGGCGAATTGGTGGTGGCTGTTACCCAACACCCCAACGACATCGCCGACCATTTAGACAAAGCGCAAGCCGCCGGCATTACGCGCCTTGTGGCCATTGGCGGCGATGGAACCAACCATTCCATTATCAATGCTATCCAAGCCCTAGAAACAACCAACCCCGCTGCGCCCAAAATGACCTTTGCTCAGTTGCCAGTTGGCACAGGGCAAGACTTCGCCCGTACTCTCAACATTCCGACCACACCACAAGCGGCTGTCGAATGGATTGCTAATGCCCAGCCCCATGCAATTGATTTAGGATTGTTGCGCTATGCCAATGAGATTGAACGCCAACGCCATTTTTTAAATATCGCTAGCGTGGGTTTGGGTGGCGAGGTGGATCGGCGTGTAAATGCCATTCAAAAGCGCAAAGCATGGTCATTTAAGCTCGCGTCGGTTCAATCTATGCTCAGTTTTCGGCCACCACGCTTAAAAGTTTGGCTAGACGACAAATTGTGGTATGACGACAAATCGTGGCTGGTGGTGGTGGCCAATGGGCAAATTTTTGGGCATGGCATGAAGATAGCACCCCATGCCCGCATTGATGACGGCTTATTTGATGTGATTTTGGTGGGCGATGTCAGCCGCTATCGCACCATTCGCGCTTTTAATACCGTTTATTCAGGACGACATTTAGCCCACGATGGGGTATATTATCAACAAGCGCGGCGCGTGAAAATTGAGAATAGCGAGGGCCTGCTGGGCCTTGATTTAGACGGGGAATATGTGACCGGAACCCAGCTTGCCTTCGACATTAAGCCTGCCGCATTACAGATGTTAGTTGGGAAAGGAGCATTGTAGAATGTTTCGCCCTTTGATGATGATCTTGCTGGTATTGATAGCGATTGTGGCAGCCTGCAATAACGCCACTGATGAACCCGATGCACCAGCCCCCACACCCACCAGTTTATTGGCTAGCCGTTTTAATGGCCCCTTGCTAAACACGTCTGGCAATACTGATACTGCTGATGCAAGCGACTGCTCGGTGGGCAGTGATTGTGGCTTGCAAGCCGCCAGCAATGTCGAAGCAGCACCGCCCTTACCCCTAAGTCCCATCACATGGCAAGGGCTGTCTATCGGGCTGCCTGCTGGTTTTGAGGATCTCGACTTTGACGACCGTCTAGCCATTGAAAGTACCGAAGACCAACTTCAGCGCGAAGGTTTTCGGGTCTTGATACGTTGGACAGACGCAACAAGTGCCGAAGCGCTTGTAGGGCGCTATGTTGCGCTGGACACCGAACGCCGCACCGAACATACCAATGCGTTGGGCACAGGCTACACCATCCCTAATGCCGATATGGGTATGGTTGGGGTATGGACATTAGCCGATGGACGGGTGCTGCTGGTAGAAGGGTTTGTGATGCCCGGCTATTGGCCGCGCTATGCCGCCACCTATAATGCCATTGTGGATGGTTTAACATTGGCAGAAAGGTAATAGCTGTCAATATAATACAAAAGCGGATGCCAAGTTGACATCCGCTTTTTTGCTGGGAGACCTGGACTCGAACCAGGACTGATGGATCCAAAGTCCACTGTTCTGCCGATTAAACTATCTCCCAAATTGTGATAGATATTCTAAGACGCTTTGACCTAAAATGCAAGACCTACTTTGGCAGGTAAATTTCAATACTGCTGCTAGCGTTGTGGAATAATGCGGACAACACAACAATCGTGTGAATCTACATCGGCAAAAAAGCTACCCGCAAACACCCCTAAGTCGGCCCCTGTCCATAAATCTTGCACCCGACAAACACGCTTGGCTTGCAACCCCAACGTTTCCCACGCTACAGGGATTTTGCGCTGCCCTTTTATCCCTAGATTAAACAACCCCACCGCAATCGAACCATCAGCTAATGGTTTAGCCCAAATGTCCATCGGTTCACTGTCATAATCGGCTTGTCCCGCCCGATAGCCGGGTTTACCCAATGGGTCTTGATTGACAGCAATCAAATTAGAATTCAGCAACAGACGCTTGGTAAAGTCGGTCATCTTTCGCACATCGCACCCAATCATTAATGGTGCGGCTTGAATACACCACAAGGCAAAATGGCTACGATACTCGGCATCGGTGCAGCCCCCTGCCGCTACATTGCCCGCACCATACATCCCAATAACTAGCATATCAGGATCATTCCAGCCGCCGGGCCCCGCATAGGCCGCCAAACCAAGCTGTTGCTGAAAGCCAATTTTAGAAATGGATTTCCATGAATCAGCAATGTCGCCAGTGGTGCGCCACAGATGGCCACCCGCTTGGGCCGCCCACTCCCACGGTTTGTTATTGCCCCATTCGCAAATGCTAAAGACAATATCGCGCCCCGTCATTCGCAACGCTTGCCCCATGCGCTTATACAAACTCGGAATATCCACTGATGCTGGCACAAAGCAACTATCGTACTTTAGAAAATCTATCTCCCAATCGGCAAAGGTTTGGGCATCAATTTCTTCATAACCATAGCTGGCAGGTTTGCTGCAACAAGTGTGGGTTCCGGCACAAGAATAAATACCAAATTTAAGGCCTTTGCTGTGGGCATAATCTGCTAATGGTTTAATGCCATCTGGAAAACGTTGTGTATCCCACATCAGGCGGCCATCCTCACGCTGATCGGCTTGCCATGTGTCATCAATCACCACATATTCATAGCCTACCTCTTTAAGGCCTTCGTTAACAAAGGCATCTATTGTTTGGGCTACCACTTCTGCTGATAAATCGCGCCAGCCAAAGGTGTTCCAGCTATTCCAGCCCATAGGGGGTGTTTGTGCCAACATTGTGCTTGGTTCCTTTATAAAAATTTTAGCCTATCAATCTCAAAAAAAATCACCGCATATAAGGTAAGGGTGCAACTTGAACACGATAGGCCGCTGCCTGCAAATAGCCAATGAAGGCGATCATAATACCCGCGACAGCCCCCGACACCGACATGGCCGAGAGGATGAGCAACGCCAACACTGCCACACGCACATTTTGAACTTCGGTAGCATCTAGGTTATTAGGAGGAATGGTGTTGCTGAATAAGCCTAATTCAGGATAGGCCGCATTTAACTCATTTTGATAGCGATCTAGCATCACCGAGCCGGCCAGTACCGCCAATATCAACGAAAAAACCGATACCAGCAACATAAATGCACCAAAAACACCCCATCGGCGTGAATTACGAGCCCGACGACGGCGAAGATGGGCAGCACCAGCTCCTTCTTCATAGACATAGCCATCTGGCTCTAATAAAATATAAACGCGATCTGCCCGAAAACCCGATGTCAGCAACACGAACCAATACCACATAATCCCAAATCCACTGGCAGTAGCAATTATCCACCACAAAAAACTTAACGATTTGCCATAGCTCATCACAGTCTCGTTAGGTAAACGCTGCAACAACCGATACCCACCTTGTGCATAGGCCACAATGCGCTGCTGATAAGATTGATCTGACAAAACATTGACAGCAGCCGGTTGGGACATAAGGGGTGGTGGGGTAAATGGCGCAGGCGGTAGCGGTTGCAGAAGCTTCGGCTGGGTATCTAAGGCCGGCAAGGGTTCTGGCATAGGCACGGGGGCCGGCCGCAACAGTTGCCCATAAGTTACAGGCTCGGTGTGAGCTTCTTCAAACTCAATTGGAATGATGGCACTGCTGCCGCGGGGTGGCGTATCTTGAAAAGCGTTTTGAGGCGTAGCATTAGTCATGGCCAAAATAGGATCATCGGTCGGTGTAGCCTGATGCTTGCCAGTGTCCTCTAGCTCATTTGGCAATGGGGTAGCTTCTGGCAAGGCTGGCACAAGATCATCCACTGATTTAAATGTCGAGGCGACATCTTCAGTCATTGGTTCAAATCTATCTGACGCATCCGTGAAAGGGTCTGGTTCGGCAGCTATCGCATCACTGATCGGTTCTGCTATGTCCTCATCGGGCTGGACTTCGGCGGGTGATGGATCGAGCGGCGGCGGCTCAGGCTCAACGGATTGTACTTCTGGTGGTGGCTCTAATTGCTCAGAGAGTTGTTCAACCGACAATTCGGCGCTAATAGAGGTCATTTGAGCAGGGCGTGAGAGCAGCACTTCAGTCTCCTCATCCTCCTCAATCCCCGATGCACCCGATGAGCTAGGTATTGGTGGATTAAGCAACGCCGGTTCTATGACTTTAGCCTCTCGCTCTGATAAGACTTCATCGCAGCGCGGACACCGTTCGGTGTTGCCACTAACAGCCGCCCCACAATGTGGGCATAAACGCACCTGTTCGCTCACGTACCATTTACCTTACCATTTGAATGTTTGCGGATCAGGCGGCAATTCATCATCAGATGCCGATTCTAGGGGTGGCTCGATAGCTGAAATGGGTTTGGTGGGCCCTTGCCCAACATCATCTGATTTGGGGTTTGGTTTGGCCTGTACCCAATATTTTTCTAGCCAACTTAAGAGGTCTTCGGTCACATCTGGGGTCATCCGCACGCCTGCCTCAAAACGTTTCGGCGAAAACGCATACAGGCGTGCAAAATATTCGCGCACAACCCAGATCATGTAATCATTTTCCCAACGCTGGCGCGACCACAAGAACGCAATGCCGCCCGTTTTGCGACGCATCAAGTCTAGCCATCGTTGCCGATCTGAGGGTTGAATTTGCCCTAAGTCGAAGCGAAACGAGAGCATACTGCTGGCCGTAAAAATGACTTCTAGGTGGCCTGTTTGAAGGCGCAAGTCAAATGTTAGCATGGCTTCGCCATCTTGCGAGGTTAAAATGGCTGATGCACGGCGCGTTAGTACCCCGATATTTTTGGGGTTGGTACTCATACTACTGATCAATGGCGCACTTAAAAAACGCTGCGCTAGCTCGGTATCTAAATCAATCTCGCCTGTAAAAAACTGCTGTAGCGTGATTGGCGCATTGGTTTGAATAGATTTTTGATGCTCTGAGTTTTTTAACTCTTCGGCAAGGCGCTGTCGGTCGGCATTGGTGATACGCTCGGTCAGTTGGCGAGTAAGCCGTACTAACTCCTCAACTGGAATCTCATCATACTCTGATGTTGTAAGCGCCGCATTGCTCTGAGATTGCCGCTTTTCATCGCTATCTAAACGCGGTTGATGGGCAGGTTTTGGCACCGATAGCGGCTGGCTAGCAGATTGTTCTTCTGGCACGTCGGCCCATTCCGACATCGGAAACTTCCTCAATGGTTGTGGCTGTTGATTTGCGTTTATTATACCGCATAATAGACAATCGCTCTATTGTTCATATAAGGCGAAGGATCAACGATGGCGATTGAAATTGAGAGCAAGGTTTATGTCGGGCATTTGCCAGACCCTAACGCATATCTGGTGACCAACGGCGCTAGCATAACCAAGCCGCGCATCTATGAGCATAATGTTCGCTATGAAAGCGCTGCCAACGACTTCACCGATAACCAGATTGTGTTGCGCTTGCGCCAAGATGAGAAGGTGCGGCTTACCTATAAAGCACCTTTACCCGATCAGCAAGCAGGCGTGGCCACGCGCCTAGAGCTAGAAACTAGTGTTGGCGATTATGAAACCATGAACGCTATTTTAGAGGCACTGGGGTTTCGGCCCTATATGGTATATGAAAAATATCGCACCACCTATCACTTCCATGATATACTTGCTACCGAATTGGTATTAGATGAAATGCCTTATGGCGTTTTTATTGAGGTAGAAGGCCAACATATCGAGGCTGTTTTAGCACGTTTGTCATTGGCGCATCTGCCCCGCATTGCGCTTAGTTACTCAGAACTTTTTGAGAAAGTGCGCCATCAGTACAATTTAACATTTACAGATTTAACATTTGGCAACTTTGCTAACCTGAAGATTGACCCTACGGTATTCAAACAGATATTCTAAATTGGCGTGGTTGACTTGCCCACTATGGCGTGTGGTGCTACACTAACCTGCGATGAATAGTGTTGCTGTGTTTACTTAAAAACAGTGGTCAACTTTACACTCCTTAAACAGGGTAGTTGCCCGCTAGCCGTGTCGGGAGGTACATACGTCAAAATGCAACAACGAGCGAATTTATTTTGGATAGTTACGCTACTTATCGCAGCGTTGGTTGTCGCTGGCTGTCGTGTCGAATCGGCAGGCGAAGACAAAGAGCCAACGCCTCGCGGACAAGACCGTATTGTTTCGATCAGTAACAATACATCTACTGAAGATGCGGGCGATTTTGTCCCCACCCAAGAGGTGAATGTTGATGATCTGACCCGTGTGGCCCAAGATTTTACAGCAACCCCCACCTTAGAACTGATGGTGACCAGTACCCCTACCGTTGATGCCCTGTTGGGTCAGGGTGGCTTTACGGGTGATTTGGCAACATTTACCCAACAACCCAGCCCCACCAACACACAGCAAACCATCCCGACACAGGCAGCGCAATTTGTACCCACCAATACCCTAACGTTTACCCCAACCTTTACGCCGACCTTTACCCCAACCTATACGCCAACGCCGACCTTTACCCCAACGGAAACGCCCACCGCAACCAGCACCGAAACGCCCTTGCCTACCAATACCCCAGAACCAATTGGGCCACCGACAGATACCCCAACCGTAACCTTATTCCCTGCGCCCATTGGTGGCGGCCCATCAAGCGACCCCACCTTAGTGGCCCAAGATGGAACCGCCAACCCCCAACAGGTGACAGCCACATTTATTGTTCAAGCAGCCACCAGTACCGCAGCGGCCTTGCAGGGCACGTTTATTGTTGAAACCACGCCCGATCCCAATGGTGGTTTTTCAGGGCAAGACATCACCAATGGTGGAACGGGCGACATAACCGGCCAACAAGGCCCCACGCCAACCGGCTTCCCTGATTGTACAATCAATATTCCGCCCGACATTAGCCTAAGCCAAATTGCCCGCCAATATAACCTACGCACCGATGCATTGGCGGCTTATAACAACATTACCAATCCTGATTATATTCGGGCTGGCGATGAGTTATTGATTCCGGGCTGTGGGCTAAACCCAACTGCTACCCCCACCACCGATCCTAGTATCAGCCTTAATCCTGATGGAACAGTCGTACAGCCTGTCTATGACAATTCTTTCAACCAAATCACTTATATTGTGGTAGAAGGTGACAGCGTTTATGGATTGTCGGAGCGTTTTGGCGTAACAATGACCCAACTGATTACGCTTAACCCTATCGCCGACATCAATCTGCTCTCGGTGGGGCAACAGCTGGT
>CAZLPC010000051.1:0-2027 GCA_964561305.1 uncultured Anaerolineae bacterium | reverse complement strand
GGTCATTCCGCCGCGCTCGCGCCCAGCCACAACACCAACACCAACCGACGGTACAACCGGTGCAACGGGTTAATTGGCTATTGTTTATCAGTCTGTGTAACAACCCTCACCTAGCGAATTTGCTAGGTGAGTTTGCTTATCACCAAAAGAGGATATGATGACAAACCAGCACCCAACGCCCGAAATCGAGACCCACGACGAACTGATTTATGATGGGTATATTGTGCATTTACACATCAAAACCGTAACCCTTCCCTCTGGACAAAGCGCCCAACGTGAAGTTATTCGGCACGCGGGGGCTGTTGCGGTTGTGCCACTATTACCCGATGGCCGCGTGATACTTATCCGTCAATATCGGCACGCTGTGGGTAAAATGCTTTTAGAGATTCCGGCGGGTACACTAGAACCCAACGAAGACCCCGACTTAGCTGCCATCCGTGAGCTGCGCGAAGAAATAGGTTATGCAGCCAAGCAATTGAAGCTGATTGGGGGCATTTATGTTGCACCGGGCTATTCTACTGAGTTTATTCACATTTATATCGCAACTGAACTGATTCATGATCCCTTGCAAGCAGATGCCGACGAGTTCATCGAGGTTGTGCCGATGTCACTTGCCGATGCACTTGCGGCCGTTGCCAACGGCGATATTCAAGATGCGAAGTCAGTGGTGGGTTTGCTGTGGGCAGGCCAACAGATCGGTTAGTTTTGGCTGTTTGTCACAATCGTAGGCAATCTTTTTGTGCAAAACAGACGTGCCATCATGACATAACATCCCCTATATTCATAGTCAGCACAGCAAACTTTCGCGGTTTCTATGAAACTTTGGTCATGTAACCATAGCTCCGAAACTGCACATGGGGATACTGAAAGCCTATTAGCCGCTTTGGGGGTGTGCTGATAGGCTTTCGTCTTTAAGTCAAAAACGTTTTGGTATTTTTGCGTTCTTGTGCAACCCTCTCTATACTCCTTGCAGACATTGATATCCATAAGCAAGGGGGATTCATTCCATTATGTTTGGTTCTGCTGTTTTAGATACGGCCATTGGGCTGGTTTTTGTGTTTTTCACGATTAGCACCGTCTGTTCTAATGTCTTTACACTCATTTCACGGGCGCTCAATTCTCGTGGGAAGCTGCTTAAAAAGGGTCTAGACACATTGCTGGGTTCAGAATTGTATCATCAGGTAATGGAGCATCCGCTTATCCGCGACAGTTCTTTAAGAAACAAAAGCATTTTTGGTCTTAAAATCACTTATGAAAAATTTCCGTCATGGATTGATCCACAGGTCTTTAGCGACATTATCACTGAAATATGCGAAGAGGCCAGCCGTATGTCGGATATTTCGCGGGTATTACCCCGCGAGGCCAACAATGCCATTCAATATTTCGCGCTAGAGCTGCATCAGGGCAAAAAGAGTGTTGAACAAATTCAGGAAGAGGTGATACGGTGGTATAACAACCGCATGGACACCCTTACCCAAATTTTCAAACGCCAATCGCAATATATTATTGGCATCGTGGCGATAGTGGTGGCCGTGGTTTTTAATGTCAATACATTGGTGATCGGGCAAGCCCTATGGGAAGGTCCCACCCTCCGCGATGCGGTGGTAGAGGCGGCGGGCGCACAAATTGCTGCTAATGCCAACCAAGGCTTTATTCGGCCCTCCAATCAAGAATCAAATTTCGAAGATATCCAAGGTGCAACCGAAAGAATTAACGACCTCAGTTTTCTAAATATCCCAATTGGTTGGACACCACAAGAACTAGACCGTTTTGGGATGCCCGAAGATTTTTCTATGGCCAGTGATCCCAACCGTCAAGTGCCTAATCTGTTTAACACTATTTTTGGGTGGCTGGTTACGGCCGGTGCAGCTATGTTTGGCGGGCCATTCTGGTTCGACTTATTGAAGAAAGTTACAGGTCTGCGCTCTGGAGAATAATACAACAAAGTACACGCCCAACTATTGGGCGTGTACCTAGACTTTGGCGTTTTGGTGTAACGAGAAAGGATAACTGGATGGTGTGCGCGA
>CAZLPC010000050.1:0-11548 GCA_964561305.1 uncultured Anaerolineae bacterium | reverse complement strand
CAGCACTGGGCGGGCGGCATGGCGCAGCCATAATGGTGCATGTTCCAAGTGGGCATGTGTGGGCGTTGGTCAGTGTTCCTAGCTATAACCCCAATAAAATTGATGAACAACTGCGGGCTCTGATTAAAAGCGCCAAAAAAAGCGATATCCGCCTCTTTAATCGGGCCCAAGAAGGTCTCTACCAACCCGGCAGTGCCATTCAGCTAGTCTTGTTGCCGCAATTATTGGCAACCGGATCGACGCTTGATCAAACGGGCTTTGCTACAATGCTTAATATGCCTGCGTCCCTTCAGACAATTATAGATTGTTGGCGAACCCCCACCGACAATAGCCTGCTGGCGGCTTTTCATGCTGGGTGTCCACAGCCGTTTGTTGTCGCGTGGCAAGCCAGCTTTGGACAGTTAGCCTTTAGCCAATGGCTATACCCTTTGGGCTTTTTAGAACAACCACATTTTGTAGGTGGGGATACCACATATACACCCACACTGACCACGTTTAACCTAGCTCCCATTCCGATACAAGCTGCCCATCGTGAAATTGTAGGACAAGGGCAACTCCTTATCACACCACTTCATCTGGCCCAATGGATAGGTGCAATCGCTAATGGCGGCAATGCTCCAACACTTATCACAGCCGATGCGTATCGAATCAATGATGGCCGCTGGCAGCCGCTATTAGAGCAAAACAGCTATCACTATTTATCTACTGAAATTGCCAATGATATGCGGAAAGCAATGTGGATAGACGAGGGATTATTTGGGCATGTGGGCGAAGCATGGCGGGGTGAGAGTTACTCGCGTCTCAGTTGGTTTAATGGATTCGCTGATTTACCCAACGAAAACGGCGCTGTTGTATTGGTGGTAGTGATTGAAAACGCACCTGCCGCCGACAGCGCCGCCCAAATTGCCCTACCAATCCTAGAAGCTATGCTGAAGGATCGATAACTTTGCTGGCTTCATCTCGAATTTCGCGAATCCGCTGCGTAATTGCCGATTCGCCTTGTTCTTGTAATTGATGTAACAATGCGTCGAGATATTGCAACAAGCGCGGCCCATACTCTGGTGCACGATCCACTAAAGCCAATCGGATTTCTAGCATATCTTCGATTTGTAACAACTCGTTGATAAAGCGCACTTCTGGTGGCGAGCTTTGCATAATCAGATCAGCGATAATTTGTTGCACTAAATACAGCTTTTCTAGACGCTCGGGGTCGTCACCTTGTTGCTCATTTTCAGCAATATAGGCCCGCAAAACCGCCATAAAGGTTTCATCAATCATAGCAAGGTTTTGGCGCACAGCTTCTTCGACATTCTCAGTAGCGATAATGCCTTCTAATATTGAAGCGGACTGCTCGATGACTTGTTGGTTTTGCTCATCAATAATTTCGATCAATTCCAACAGTCGGTCGCGCACTTGCAGTTGTTCATCGCGCAATTTCTTAGAATTGGCTTGATCAATGAGCGCGGTCATTTCATTGAAAAATTGATAGTCCAACGCCGGGCGTGCCATGCTTGCAAACACTTGCAAGTGGTCATCTTGACCAACATAGCCCAAGACCACCTTCGCCAACGATTGGCGCGTGACATTGTTGCCCAGTTTATTGAGGTCGGATCCCACTGCTTGAATAACATCTTCTTGGCGTTGGGCGATAGCCATCAACTCAGTGCCATAGGTGGTGTGGGGCAAAATGCTATCGCGCACAGCAATTAACTGTTGGGCGGCCCGTGCCTGTCCATTGGCAAGCATCATCTCAGCCGTAACCGTCAACATACTAAAAAATTCTTCGCCAAGATCATCGTTATATTGTTGAGCAAGGCTGGGCCATAAATCGGGAGGCGACTGCATAAAAACCTCTACCAATTCAAGCTGTTGCTGGCGCTCGTTTAATAACTCTTTTGAGATACCTTCGGCTTCCATCACGGTATCAATCATGCCTTGCAAGGTGAAAGTGCGGCGCGGATTGAGCAAATAGCCTTTTCGCATCTCCATTGGCAAGCTATCGGTAATGCGCCGAATAAATTGTCCAATAATTTGCTCTTGTTGATCTTGGCTCATGTTCAGTTCCATGGGCACATGAATCAATAACATTTCCTTAAATGGGTCGTGATAGACCAGTGGCGACAACACTTGCAGCCCAAATCCACAGTTAGGGCAATTTACCACATTGGCACGCCCCGTAATAAGCGTAGAGACGACGCTGGGGTCTTGGCGCACATCTAATACTTGTTGAATTTCGGGCGCAAAACCAGCGCCACAGTTTGGGCAATTCACCACAGGTTGATTAAAGACCACAATCTTGTTCCTTCTATCTCATCGAATCGCTAAGGTCTTGGCAATGTCAAAATAAATGTCGTTCCGAGTTGGTCTTGATTGGGTTTTGCCCAAATCTTACCACCATGCGCCTCAATAATCACCCGCACCAGAAACAATCCCAAACCTGTGCCGGGCATTCCATTGATAATGGCTTCTTGGGTACGAAAAAAACGATCAAACACCTTGCTGGCATCATCAACAGAAATACCAATGCCGCTATCTTGCACGGCCAGTTGCACACGATCTTCGCTGAAATGGCCACTAATTTTGATCTTACCACCCTTCGGTGAATATTTAATGGCATTCGAGATCAAATTGTCCAGAACTTGGCGCAACCGCACCTCATCACCTTCAATTAGCGGAAACTCTTTTTGAAAGTCAAGTACAAGCTGATGATGATTGGTCTGTGTGGCAAATCGCTCTGCGACTTGAGCGGCCAACTCGTCTAGGGCCACATCGCTCATGTTTAAGCGCAACATGCCTTCGGTTTGCAACCGCGAGGCCATCAGCAGATTTTCGATTAAATGGGTTAGACGATCTGCTTCATCCTCTATAATTGCCAGCCCACGCGCCAACGTAGCTGCATCCCAATCGGCATCTTCGCGGCGCAAGGTTTGGGCATAACCTTTAATCAATGCCACTGGTGTTTTTAGCTCGTGAGACATAACCGATATAAAGGTGCTTTTCATATCTTCGGCTTGCCGAAAGCGCGTAATATCGCGTACATTGGCGATAATATTACGTAGGCTGCCATCTTCAAAAAAGACGGGCGCATACTTAATCTCGACACTAAGGCGCAACCCATCAAGACGCTCTAAATCGCCCTCGACATAAAATGCCCCTACCGATGACTCCCATTCCCCATCCACATCGCGCACCACCGTATAGGGCCAGCCATCCTGAATGGCTTTTTCTAGCGTAAATTGGGGCATAGGCGTTGCCCACCGAATCACATCATCATGCAGACGATCAATAACATAGTTCATCTGCCAACCCGTCATGGCGGCTAACATGGGGTTCATACGTTTTACGCGCAGTTGGCCGTCCAAAATCATAATGCCATCGCCACTTGCGTCTAAGATAGTAGCAAGTCGGCGTTTTTCGGCAATAGTTGCTTGATACAAACCAGCATTATGCACAGCTATCGCAGCTTGGTCGGCGAAACTTTGCAAAATTAATAAGTCATCAGAGGAAGGATTACCCGGATAGGCCCGCAATACATAAATAATTCCCAACGACTCGCCCGAAATTTGCAACGGTAGCGACACCACCTGTCGCAATACCCGATCCAACTTGCGCCCGATTAGCCGCAAATGTAGTTGCATATCTTCTGAGGTTGGTTGCTGTTCATCTTCAAGGCTAGAGAGCTTTAGAAGTGGCGCTAGCAGTTCGATTTCGTTGGCTTCAATGCCCAAAACAGCCTTAATCGTTAAGGATTGTTCGGTTCCGCGCAAGGCAATCATGCCAACTTCGCCGCCTAACATCGAGACCGATGCCTCTAACACCATCCGCAACACGACTTGCAGATCAAGTTGGGCGGTGATGGCACGCGAAATTTTGAGGAGATAATCTCGTTGATGAATGCGAAAGTCAGGTAGAATAATCATGTTACTAAGTCTAGCATAGATGAATTAGCCTTGAATTTTTCTAACACATTTCTGGCATTATAGAGCATGATTGAAGAAGATGTATTGCTATTGGCACTGCGACTGGTCGGGCACGGCCTTTTGGTAGCATTTATGGGTATAGTCGGGGTAATATGGTGGCGAGAACAACGCCATACCCGGCCCAACAACAGAGGATAGATGTGATATGGATTTAGGACTGCAAGGCGCAAAGGTTTTTGTTGCGGCCAGCCGATCTGGGCTGGGTGCTGCCACAGCCCGCCGTTTTAGTTTAGAAGGGGCAACGGTGGCCATTAACGGCCGTAATGCAGCCACTTTGAATGCGACGGCTCAAGCCATCCACGCCGAAAGTGGTAACCCCGTTATCGCTATTGCGGCGGATGTCAGCGACCGTCAAGGTGCGTATGATGCGGTAAGCCAAGCGGCAACACAGCTGGGGGGACTGGATATTCTAGTGACGAATGCAGGCGGGCCGCCCGTGGGCACATTTGAGACCCTAAATATTGAAGACTGGGATAAGGCCTATCATCTGCTGATGGGATCGCTGGTGCAGATGGTAAAAGCCGCACTACCCCATCTCGAAAAATCAGAGCGTGCAGCTATTCTCGCCATCACCTCTGTCACTGTGAAACAACCCGCCGATGGATTGTTACTGTCGAATACTATGCGGGCCGGCATCGCAGGACTAATTAAAACACTAGCGAATGAATATGGCCCAACAGGCATTCGGGTAAATGCCATTTTGCCCGGCTGGACAGCCACCGACCGTGTAGAAGACCTGTTAAAATCCCGCGCCGACATCAATGGCACAACCCCCGAACTAGAACGAGCCCAACGCATCCGCCATATTCCAATTGGTCGTATCGGATCTCCGGAAGAATTTGGCAATGTGGCGGCGTTTTTATGCTCGCCAGCAGCAGGTTTTATTCATGGTGCAATGATCCCCGTGGACGGCGGAGAAATCCGCGCCACAATGTAATCAATGACAAGGCAGTAACCATGAACAGCGATATTATCCGCCAGCTTTACCGCTACAACTTTTGGGCACATCGGCGTGTGTGGTCGTGTGTGGTGCAACTTAGCACAGAACAATTGCACCGCCCACTCGACTACTCTATTGGCAGCATTCATGCCCAAGTGGTACATACCATGAGCGCCGAAGCTGTGTGGTTTACGCGCTTACGCGGCGAGTCACCGCGCAGCATGTTTAATCCTGCCGACTATTCTACCCTCGATAACATCCGCCAAGAATGGGATGCTATCGAAGCGCATGTGCAAGACTATCTGGCCACCCTGACTGATACCATACTAGGCAGCGATTTGCACTATCAGACGACCACAGGGGCGGCCAAATCCACCACTATTTGGGGGATTTTATTGCACTTGATTAATCACGGAACCGATCATCGGGCCCAAACCTTGGCCATGATTCATGTCGTGGGTGGGCCGACAATCGATCAAGATATGATCCGTTACCTGCGAGAGTAGGCGTGTCGGGTTATAATAGAAATATTCAAATTGAAGCAACCGAAGGTAAACGACATGAGTCATGTCTTTTTTAGCTATGATCAGTCAGATGCAGCCTTTGCCCAGCGTTTAATTGCCGATCTTAAGGCGGCTGGGGTAAAAGTTGAGTCTGATAGCAATGATAAAAACACCGAACAACGCCTAAAAGACGCAGCAACAGCAGTTGTGGTCGTTTCGCCAACTAGCATGACCACAGCATCGGTGCAAGCCGAGGTTGAATTTGCTATCAACAACCATATCCGCCTGATACCTGTAATGAGCAAGCTAGCACAGCCTGTGCCTAATTTGCGCGGCAGCACCATGCTAGACCTTAGCACTGATGCCCGTTATAACGCCAACTTGCCCCTGCTCATTAGTGTGCTAAATAGTGATGCCGAACTGGATTACAGCATTTTTCCGATGCAACATCATGTAGATAACAGCACTGCAATGGTAGATATTGACCGAGATCGCTATATATCTGTACTAACTGCCATTGCAGCCCCCATTGCCAATGTTGACGGTGACGGGCCGCCGTTTCAGCGCCGCCGTGCCAGCAACCTTTGGCGCAAGCTAGCCAGTGGTATACCTGCGCTAGATGCCGATGGGATGGCTCCTCTTAGCCTAACGCGCCTGATGCCCCCCACCCTTGATCATTTAGAACATCAACTGGCTATGCCCTATCAAGTGCTATACATTCATAGCTATAACCGCGATGATGCCCTGATTCTTGAAGATGAATGGGGCCACGAGCAACCTTTCTATCCCAACAACTTGATTAATGTTTTAATGCATGGCAGCGTAAAGCTACTTATTTTGGTGGGCAACTTACCCATACCAGAAGCAGAAACATTGCTAGAAGAAAGCACAGTGCAAGCCATTGTACAATTAGATGATCGCTTAGATGGCCAGACACTAGCCGCCTTTGTACAGCATGTCTTGTGGCAACTAGGCAATGGCATGTCGGTGCAAGCAGCCTATCGGGCCGCCATCAGCTATCTTGCCGATGCTAGTATGCAGATTGATCATCAGGCCCACTTAATCCATTTGCCCGACACCAGTCCAATTAAGCTAGACTTACCGCCGCTTCATGAGCGTGGCCCTTATAGCTTGATTCTAAGTGGAATGCCACCCCTACGAAATGTACCCACATTTGCAGGTTTTGTGGGCCATCGGAATGAACTCTTAGAGTTAAATCGAGAAATTGCCGAAGACCATTTCCGTCAAATTGCATTGTATGGCCCCATTGAGGCGGGCAAAACATGGCTGGCCGCCGAATATGTAAGCCGCTTTGCGTGGCGCTATCCTGATGGCGTATTGTGGATGCGGGTTTCTGCTCAAACCAAATCTGAGGATATTGTCGGGCAATTGTTGGCCTTGCTAGAGCTGCCGGCCACCACCAACTGGAACACACTCCGCCAGATTCTGCACGAACGCAGCGTACTCATTGTGTTGGATCAATTGGATGAATGGGACGATCCGCTAGAAGTGGGTGAATTGGCCGACTTCATCGCCCGCCTAGACCAGTTGGGCGGCACACGAGTGCTACTGACAGCTTGGGGACCGGTTCAACCCATTACCTATACCAGTGGAACAGAAGAAAATACCGTTGCAGCATTGGCCGAAGACGAGGCCCGCTATCTGGCGCTGCAATATATAGATCACTATGGATTAGGTGCAATATTTGAAAGTGACCAACGACTAGCGGCATTCCTCGAAAAAACACAATCAATTCCATGGCTTATCCGCGAAGGGATGCAGTTTGTTCAACGTTTGGGCTATGACAATGGTATGGTGGCACTGGGCGATATTGTGGATGAGGTGGCCGATCCGTTTGAGACCCACATCAGCCAACAAATTAATATGCTGTCGGACGAGTCTTTTGCGGTACTGCGCCTGTTACAGGGACTGCCCGATGGCTTCAGCCGTGATTTACTGGAGGCGATTGTGCTAAACCTTGACCAAGCTCATCTTCATGAGATGTTGCAATTGGATATGCTCCAATTTGATGGACGGCAATATCGCTTGTCAATCATTATCCGCAACTATCTACAACACTACTCTGCATTAAGTGCCGAAGAACAAGCTACCGTTGATGAGCGCGTGATTGAAAATCTATTAGGGGAACAATCATAACCATGAATGACCGACCGAGTTTAACCCTAACTGCCGAGCAAATTTCTACGCTTAACAACATACGAACCATCTTAAAGCGCCAACTATTGCCATTTAGCTTGGTAGACGAACGGCTGGTTGCCGATTTGTTGTTAAAACAAGCTGATCTGATGCGCGATGCGGGTTTGGCTGCCGAGTTAATGGGCTATTTAGAGATTGGCGTTGCCCGCGCCGATGAAAATGCCCCCTACTCACGGCGCTTACGCCTTCAGCTCGCCATAACTATGCAGCATTTGGGAGATTATGAAGACACTATCCGCGAGATTTATGGCGAACTGCTAGACTTCTATACGACCCAACCTGCCGCCGAGCGCACCGATGATTATGCGTATGCAATGTTGGCATTTGGGCAATATTTTGCCAGCAATAGCCAACACCAAGAGGCCCTGCCCTACTATCAATCTGCCTTCGAGCAATTTCAGCGCGAAGGCTTAAATGAAGGCATGGCCAAAGCATGGCATCTGGCAGGCGTATCGTATCAAGCATTGGGACAGCTAGAGCAAGCCCAAAATGCCTATACAACTGCTCTTAGTGCGATGGACACCAAGCACAACGCCATCCAACGCGCTACCATTATGGCCGACTATGCGGCGGTGCTGTTGCAAAGCGGCAAAATAGGCCCCGTTGAAGAACTGCTAGATGAAACCTATGCGTTTTGCGAACAACATGGGTTGTGGACGCTCCGCGCCAAAGTTATGCGCCAACAGGCTTATGTAGATCAGTTACGGGCCCGCGAAGCCACCGATCCAAGCATTAAGCAACAGTGGTTGCAACAAGCCACTATGCGCCTGCACCACGCCATTGCCAACTTGTTGACTATTCATAACACTCAAGAGCTAGCGATTACCTATCATGATCTAGGGCGACTAGAAGCCCAGATGAACAATCTTGTCGCTGCCGAGAGCCATGTACGTAAAAGTAGCGAACTCTTTACGCGCATTGGCAACCGGCGCAATTTTGCTGTGTCTCAAATTACGCTTGGGCAAATTTTGCTCATCAAGAACCATGCCCCCGATGAAGCCCTACAACACATCCGCGAAGCACTCTATATTGCCAATACGGTGAAAGATGCCCACACCCGCGAGCAAGCAGCGCGTGCCTTACTAAAAATACACCAGATGCAAGTCCAACGGGCCAAAGGAAAATCGGCTAATTTGCAAGCCAGCGTGCTAGAAGACATTCGCTATACTCAAGAGCGCCTGTCGCGGCTGGGTATGAGCGAATTTGCCGATAGTGCCGCCCAATTGACTACACAATTGGCATGATAAACAAAAAAGGGATGCTGCGTGCATCCCTTGATCCTTTTTCAAGCAATTAAATTTTTTAGCTGCGATGGCCGTTGATCATGCCGTGTGCTTGCTCTACTTCGCTTAATGTAGTGTCAAATTTATGCAAGGCCTCATCAGCAGTGGCCTTATCCAGCAACAAGGGGGGCATAAAACGCACGGTGCTGTTGCCACAGCCTAAAATCAGCAAGCCATGATTAAAGGCGTGGTTTACCACATCGTCGCGTAACTGTTTGGCGGGCTCTTTAGTGTGGTGATCTTTCACCAATTCAATGCCGATCATCATGCCCCGACCACGAATTTGGCCAATGCTGGGGTGGCGCGGTGCAATTTCTTCGAGTGCATCCATAATATATTGGCCAACTTCAATAGCGTTTTCGATAAAACCACGCTCACCATTCATGCCTTCTAGCAGATCGAGCGTGGCCAAAGCAGCCGCACACGACACCGGGTTGCCCCCAAACGTGTTACCATGTGAGCCGGGAACCCAGCTATCCATAATATGCTTGCGGGCAATGATAGCAGCAAGAGGCATTCCGCTAGCGATGCCTTTCGCACTGGTAATAATGTCGGGTTCTACACCATGATGTTCGATAGCCCACCACTTGCCTGTGCGGCCCATGCCGGCTTGAACCTCATCCACAATCATTAAAATGCCATAGCGATCACACAAGGCTCGCAACGCTGGGAAAAATCCCGGCGGTGGCACAATATAACCACCTTCGCCTTGTAATGGTTCTACCAAAACCGCCGCCACTTCATCAGGGGGCAAAACGGTGGTAAACAAGGTTTGCTCGATATAGTCCACCACGCGCTTACCATAGTCGCTATAGCCATCCATATTTAAAACTGGCCGATAAGGATCGGGATAGGGAACGTGGGTCACACCCGGCATCGTCGGAAAATAACCTTGCCGTTGCACTGGCTTACTGGCTGTTGCCGAAAGCGACCCCATCGTGCGGCCATGAAACGACTTTAGAAACGCGATAAATTGGGGACGTTCGGTATGATAGCGGGCCAGCTTTAGGGCCCCTTCGTTGGCTTCGGTGCCACTATTGGCAAAAAAAACACGCGCTGGTTCTTTAAAGGGCGCAATAGCCGCCAGACGTTCCGCTAGGCGTGTTTGCACATCATAATAAAAGTCAGTACCCGCCATGTGAATAAATTTTTCGGCTTGGTCTTTAATGGCTTGTACAACATGGGGGTGTGCATGTCCGGTTGCGGTAACGGCGATGCCCGTCGTCAAATCTATATAGCGGTTTCCATCTACGTCCCATACTTCGGCCCCACGCCCATGCGACATCACAAATGGATAATCGCGGGTATATGAAGGTGACAATACGTGCTCGTCACGCTTGATATAGTCTTGGGCTTTGGGCCCAATCTTAAATTCACCAACCATGCACATTAGCTCCTAGTTATTCGTTACAACACAACAATTGGGTTTAAACGATTATGATATAAATACAACGGCTTGACGAGAGACAATCTGGTAGCTTAAACCGAGACAATCCCAGCAGCTTTTTTATTGAAGCCCTTCAGCGTTAAGCAAATAGCCTTTTGGGATATATTGACATACTCCCGTGTGTTGGGGCGTGGGGAGTATTGTCAAGAAGAGAATTGCTTGTCAAAATAATAGCCCACATTAGGTTCGTTTTTAATATATTGCGGATTGGTATGATCGGCTTCGATCTTCTTGCGTAGATGCCATGTATATACCCGAAGATAAGAAAGGCTAACCGAGTGATCTGGCCCCCAAATGTCCTCTAATAGCTGATAATAGGGTACAGGTTTGGGCGAGCTTTTAAGCAATGACAACAGCAAGCGAAATTCTATCGGAGATAATCGCAACGATTCGCCATCACGCTCAATACGCCGCCGCACCAAATTAATAGAAAGCTCGCCATCTTCATAAAAGTAAACATGGGGTTCGTCTTGGTTTTCGATATTGACGCGACGCAACGTGGCATTGATACGTGCCTTTAAGGTATTCAGTTTGTTTTTTGTTACATAATCATCTGCACCGACATTCAACATCTCGACTTGTGCTTCATCGTCTTCGTTGGTGGTTAAAACCACAATCGGCACATCACTCAGTTCACGGATACGTTTGCAAATTTCGAAGCCAGTGGCCGCAGAGTCTTTGAACTCCAAATCTAAAATAACCAGATTAGGCCGCTCATTGTGCAGTTTTTTGAGTCCAGTTGAACCATCATAGGCACTAATAAGATCATAGTATTCATTTAATTCATGCCGCATCCGTTCGTGCAAAGACTCTTCATCATCTATAATAAGAACCCGATATACTTGCGGCACTTTTCCTATAGTTCCCATACGATGTCCCACTTAACTCACTTTAAACAGATAACCTGACAAACATTACAGGTAGGTCTACAATTAGGCAGCAACAACATTACTCAAATTTGTGAAGCTATCAGGCTCATATTAGCATAAAGCAAACAATAATGCCCACAGAGAAAACAACACCAGCCCGCCAGCAATATCTTGACATTAAAGCACGCTATCCAAACGCCATTGTTTTATTTCGCATGGGCGACTTTTATGAAACATTCGACGACGATGCCGAAGTTGTCTCCCGCGAGCTTGACTTAACCCTGACCAGCCGCCCGCTCACTAAAAACG
>CAZLPC010000049.1:0-11563 GCA_964561305.1 uncultured Anaerolineae bacterium | reverse complement strand
ATCCATGACGCGGCAGTCGGCATGGCCAAACAGCTTGAATACCCAAAAGGCGTAGGTGGCCCACCAATTGTTTTTATCGCCATAAAACACAACAAAGGTATCGTTGCCGATGCCGCTTTTTGACAACAACGCCTCAAAATTTTCTTTATTGAGATAATCGCGGCGCACCGCATCGTTTAGGTCTGTTACCCAGTCAATTTGTATGGCACCGGGAATGTGACCACTGCTATACAAAAGTGGGTCTTCATTAGACTCTACGATCCGCACAGCAGGATCGTTCAAGTGGTCGGCCACCCAATCGGTGCTAACCAGTGCCTCTGGACGCGCATAATTTTGTGTACTCATGCTCGGTTTCTCCTGCAAGTTAAACATAGGAATACGTTAAATGTGTTATGGTGTGTGTTCCATTCTGCTGTCTTAATGCAAGAACGGAGCCGTTATCATAACATACCCCGTTCTTGGCAACCTAGATTTTTTTCAGCAGTTATTTAGCTGTTGTTTAGGTTAAGAAACTTGGCATCTACATCGGCCAATAGACGGTTTTGGATGTCTTCAAACGGAATCCGATCCAATACGTCCCAGAAATAGCCATTAATAAACAACCGCTCGGCCTCGATACGGGGTACGCCACGGGTCATCAAATAGAAGATGTATTGATCTTCCATCTTACCAATGGTGGCAGCGTGGGTACAGCGCACGTCGTCGGCCTCAATTTCAAGGCCGGGGATACTATCGGCACGGGCGGTGCTGCTCACCAACATATTGTTGTTGGCTTGGAAGCCGTCGGTTTTAGCCGCACCGGGCATCACACGGATCATACCCCGCCATACACTATGGGCATAGTCTTTTAGCACAGCTTTAAATAACAAGTCGCTGGTGGTGTTTTCTACATTATGCACCTGCAAAGTGTCATGATCCAGCACTTGGTGGCCGTCGGCAAAGAACATGCCACTCATGCGGCCCCATGAACCTTGACCATCTAGTGAAATTTGCATGAAGTTTTTGGTCAGTTGCGAACCCATAGAGCCAACCACCCAGTCTAGGCGACCATCGCGGGCCACATGGCCCCGCCCATGGCTAAACTCATAGAAGTTGTGACCCCATTTTTGCAGGCTAACATACTTAAGATCGGCATTTTTGCCAACCAATAACTCGGTTCCGCCGATATAACTGCTGTGTGCGTCACCTTCAGGCGAAAGATATTCTTGCAGCACCGTTGCTTCTGCCCCATCGTCTACTACAATTAAGACATGCCCCAACGATGCACCCACACCCGTATTATAGAAAATACTGTGTAGGGGCAACTCGACTTTAACATTACGCGGCACATAGACAAATAGGCCGTGTGTCCATGCGGCAACATGCAAAGCTGCAAATTTGCCTTCTTCGGGGCGCACTGCTTTTTGAAAAAGGTATTTCTGCACCAGTTCAGGATAGTTGGCAACAGCAGTATGAAGATCGGTGCAAATTACGCCTTGCTCGCGAAGGCGTTGATTCAGTTCTTGGTGAGCAAAAGCGTTGTCTACCCATGCCAACAAAGCCCCCTGCTCTGTGCCAATAAGCGGAGCACGGTTTTCATCAGGGATCAGGCTTGCGTCGGGGCTATCGGACACAAAAATTGAGCCAGCAGCGTTCCAGTCAATGCCGCGATAATCGGTGCGTCGCCACGATTCATCGCGCAGAGTGGGCATGGGGGTTTGCTCATAAATATCCCAAGCCGCCTGACGCATTTCAATCAACCAATCTGGTTCTTGGTTGGCTTCAGCACGGCTAATAATGTCATTCCATTGAATGGGGGGCGCTACATATTCACGTCGGCGCACAGTTGTAATCGCCACAGTTCCTCCTTAAATGTCAAGTGATGATGAAAGAGGGGCTCACAAAAGCCCCTCTGGATGATGTGTCATTGTACGACTGACGATGCGCTAACCGACCGAGCCTTCAAGTTGAATTTCGACCAAGCGGCGTAATTCCAGCGAAAATTCGGCGGGCAGTTCGCGGGCCAATGGCTCAATAAAGCCATTAACCACCATTGAGTTAGCTTCAGCTTCACTAAGTCCACGGCTCATCAGATAGAACAGTTGCTCCTCGCCCACTTTGCTCACGCTGGCCTCGTGACCAACAATCACATCGTCTTCTTCGATTTCAATATAAGGATAGGTATCTGAACGCGCACTAGAGTCTAGCAACAGCGCATCGCAAACGACATTACTACGAATGTCTTTAGCACCCTTATGGGCCTTCAATAAACCACGATAGCTGCTGCGGCCTGTGCCTTTTGAGATAGACTTGCTGATGATGCGGCTGGTGGTGTGAGGTGCAAGATGCACAATTTTGCCGCCAGCATCTTGATGTTGGCCATCACCTGCAAAGGCAATGCTCAACACCTCGCCATGTGCGCCGGGTTCCATCAAATGGACGGCTGGATACTTCATTGTCACCTTAGAGCCAAGATTGGCATCTACCCACTCCATTGTAGCGTTGCGATAGGCCACCGCCCGCTTGGTAACAAGGTTATAGACGTTATTCGACCAGTTTTGAATGGTGGTATAGCGGCAACGGCCACCTTCTTTAACCACAATCTCCACAACAGCACTGTGTAGGCTATCGCGTGACCAGATGGGCGCAGTACACCCTTCAACATAGTGAACAAAAGCACCTTCATCCACGATAATTAGCGTGCGCTCAAATTGCCCCATACTTTCGGCATTAATGCGGAAATAGGCCTGCAAAGGCAAGTCAATATGCACACCTTTGGGTACATAAATAAAACTGCCACCCGACCACACAGCCGTATTGAGGGCCGCGAATTTGTTGTCGCCATAAGGGATGATCGTCCCAAAATACTCGCGCACCAATTCGGGGTGTTCGCGCAATCCAGAGTCCATGTCCATAAACAACACGCCTTGGCGCTCTAGATCTTCGCGGATGCGATGATAGATCACCTCTGACTCGTACTGAGCACCAACACCGCTTAAGAATTTTTGCTCGGCTTCTGGAATCCCCAGCCGATCAAAAGTGTTCTTGATTTCAGTAGGCACGTCGTCCCAGTTGTCTTGTTGACGATCCATGGCCCGCATATAGTAATGAATGCGATCAAAGTCTATGCCGCTTAAATCTGCACCCCAGTTAGGCATGGGTTTCTTCAAAAAGGTGTGATAGGCCTTCACCCGCAGGTCGGTCATCCACAAAGGTTCACCTTTTAGAGCGCTAATCCACCGAACGAGTTCTTCGTTTAAGCCCGCTTGGCTTTTAATCGAATAGAATTCTTCTGAATCATGAAAGCCATACTTTTCGAGATATTCCTCGTTGATATGACGAAGGGACTGTTCATCGGCTGTCAAACGCTCAGACATCTTGAGGCCTCACTTCTCTTAAAATTATTGTTATTCTTCAGTTGATTCAATGCCATGCTTTTCAAAGAAGGGTTGATAGCCGTGGGCTTCTAGCTCTTCGGCCAGTTCTGGGCCGGCGCTTTCCACAATGCGACCATCCATAATCATGTGGACATGTTGTGGCTGCAAATACTCTAACATGCGCTTATAGTGGGTAATAATCAATATACCCAGTTGTGGGCCCTTCAGCTTATTTACACCATCGGCCACAATCCGCAAAGCATCAATATCTAGGCCCGAGTCGGTCTCGTCCAAAATACCAATCTTTGGCTCTAGGGTGGCCAATTGCAGCACTTCGTTGCGCTTTTTCTCGCCACCAGAGAAACCTTCATTTAAATAGCGGCCAGCAAACTTGTGGTCAATACCCAACAAGTCCATCTTTTCTTTTAGCAAGCGCCGAAAATCGGGTATAGAAATGCCCTTAGACTCTGCGTCTTCTGACTTCATGCGGGCATTAATCGCCGAGCGCAAAAAGTTAGCCACGGTTACACCGGGAACAGATACAGGGTATTGAAACGCCAAAAACAAACCCAAGCGGCTGCGTTCGTCAGCTTCTAGCTCTAAGACATCTACGCCATCAAAAATAATCTGGCCTTCATCAACCGTATAGGCTGGGTGGCCCATTAGTGCATACGCCAGCGTGCTTTTGCCCGATCCATTGGGACCCATTAAGGCGTGGGTTTCCCCCTGCGAAATGGTTAAATCTACGCCTTTTAAGATGGGGGTTCCATCAATGCTGACGTGTAAATTTCTGATTTCTAGGGTTGCGGCCATTCTACTCTCCTACCCTGCTTATCGTTTAACTAAAGTTCGGCTGCAAGATTGTGATGTGATTAATGGTGGAAAAAATTCAAGATGAGAATCATTAACAAATTATTTAATTTAGGGCGATTATAACACGCACCAATGCTAAAATCAATAAAACAAATATCCATTCACATAATTCTTATACTGCCCTTACAGAGCCATTTTTCAGGCCAGATGCAATTCTGAATGTTTAATTAATGAGAAAAAGATTGAACTAATTGACACCCTCTATTCTAACGTGTAGGATCGCCTAAAAATGGACACCTGTCTGCATTACCCAACACAAGGAGACTCGCCATGAGCGATATGCCCAATACTGCTGCCCAAACCGAAGCAACTGTGCTTGAAGCCTTACGCCAAGTGATTGATCCTGAAATCGGAATGGATGTGGTGACACTGGGACTCATCCGTGATGTACAAGTAGAGGATCACAGTGTGCATACCATTATGATCTTGACGACTCCATTTTGCCCTTATGGGCCACAAATTATGGAACAAGTGCGGCGCACGGCTGGCGATGTATCTGGACTAACTTCTACCATTGAAATGGGCCTCGAAATTTGGGACCCCTCAATGATGGAAGAAGGTGCAGGCGACGACTGGGGCTTGTTCTAGTCAACAGCCAAATACTGATCTGAAAACTAGCATCTAATAGCATGAGCAACTAACATCTCATGCTATTATTTTTTGCTGAAACGCCATGAAAAAGGTAGGAAATTAAAGTGACATTTTGTTCCTTTCGACAGAGCCGCTATACTCTTGGAAAGTTTAGCCACTGCGGATTAGGTGGTTGTACAAACTTCCAAAAGATACTCTTTTTCCAGAACATCTGTGTAAGTATAGTGAAGACAAATGAAGATACTAGCCGTTAGCGATCAGCGCCTAAAAAAACTGGGCAACAGCGAGTTTTTAAGAACACAATATGCCGATGTAAAAGCTGTCGTCAGTTGTGGCGATTTAGACCCCGATTATTTGGATTTTATTGTATCAGTGTTGAATGTACAGTTGCTTTATGTACGTGGCAACCACGATCACTATGAACGCTTTTCCAGAATTGGAGGTATCAACCTTCATCAACACATTATATTGCAACATGGGTTTAGTTTTGCGGGGTTAGAAGGATCCATCAGCTATAACCAAAGCGGTGTCCAATATAGCGAGGGCGCAATGACCACCCGTGTACTTGGTATGATGCCGGGGCTATTGCTGCGTAGGCTTATTACAGGTTATGGGGTTGATGTCTTTGTAGCACACAGCCCTCCCCGCAACCTTAACGACGCATCGGACTATGCCCACCGAGGGTTTCGCTGTTTTCGGTGGCTTATTCGGTGGGCGCGACCTCGTTATTTTATTCATGGGCATGTTGATCTTTATGACCAGCGTGTAGAACGTCGTTTGCAGTTCTATAGCACTACAATCATCAATATCAATCCGGCGATGACATTAGAACTGGCAGAAAACATAACGGAAGGTATCGCAGATGGATCATGAGCGCCCTGTTGTACAAATAGAAGCCCAACGCGACTTCTCGAAAGCACGCACCAAAGCCTTCTGGCAAGAAATTTGGGGGCTAATGACGGGTAAAAATACTGAGCTGATGCGGTTTGAAGATGTGCAGCGCAGCCTTGGCTTGCAAAACCAACGCTATTTGGGTCTACAAGACATCCCCATTGCCAATATTATTGGCACAGTTGGACGCTATAACGACTTTAACCGCAAGTTCCTGCCGCGCAAAACCGTTAACCAAGAACGCTGGAAGCGCATTAGCGCCCTTGCACGGGGCAGCTTGGGGTTTCCGCCTATCGAAGTCTATAAAGTAGGCGATGCCTATTTTGTTATTGATGGAAACCATCGGGTGTCGGTGGCCATTCAAATGGGACAAAGTACTATTGAAGCCTATGTGACCGAACTCCCCACCTCGGTACCATTTGATGCCAACACAACCCCTGACGAGTTATCGTTGAAGCAAGAGTATGCCGAATTTTTGAAAGAGACGCAACTTAGCCACTTGCGGCCCGGCAGCAACCTTATGCTGACCGAATCGGGTTTATATCCGCAAATTTTGCAGCATATCAATGTGCATCGCTATTTTATGGGTATCGAGCAAGATCACGATATTCTATGGGAAGACGCTGTCGTGAGTTGGTATGATAATGTGTATATGCCGATGATTCAGGCTATTCGAGAATATGGCATATTAAACGAGTTCCCCAACCGCACCGAGACCGACCTATATGTCTGGCTCATTCATCATCAGGCGGCTATTCATGATAACTATGGGGGAAATTGGCTTTCTGCCGAAGAAACAGCCCGCGACTTCAAATCGAAACTCGATTAATTGGCTAAAGTTTGTGTAATTTAAAGCGTAGACAAGCTTAGAACAGTGTGATATTATTTCTATCGCACTACTCATGGCGGCTATAGCTCAATGGCAGAGCACCTCACTGTGGATGAGGATGTTGTGGGTTCGAGCCCCACTAGCCGCCCATAATAACACCCTCTCAATGGAGGGTGTTTTTTATTCCTCATCAGGATTAGAAACATCACGATCTTGGCGATTGCGGCGGCGGACGGCTTCTTCGCGCTGGCGCTGAATACGACGCAGCCCGATTTTGGGCTTTTGCTCGATCCGCACAATATTCTTCATGGAACCCGTAGACGATTCTGGAAGTGGCGGTTCATCGGCTGCTAGCCAATCCTCAAGCGTATGTTTGGGCTTTTTTTCATCGGCAGCAGGGGCAGATGACAAACCATCGCTGGGATCAGCAGTCATTGAAGCTGCATCGGGCTGGTCAGATAATGGTGATAGCGATGATGCTGGCTCTGATGATTCGGGCATGGTCTCGATTTCAAGCGGAACAGGCGTAGTATTGGTTACTTCTTCAATAACAGGTGCCTTAAGCTCTGATGAAGGGGTATCGCCCTGCTCTAGCTCTGTAATAATTTTCGACAGTTCATCAGAAGGTCGGCGCAAGCCAAACACATCCCAAATCGAGACTTCGCCTGTGTCTTGCTTGGCTGTTGATGATGGCAAGTCTTCTTTGATTGGCGCTACATCATTAGTATCATCGTCAACCTCAACTGTAAGTGGTTTCATCTCTAACAATTGACGCGGAATCGCTGCTGATTTATCCACTGTTGATGCCACGGGCTGGCTATCCATCACGGCTAGGCGCGGTTGTGTTGAGTCGGAAGCAACTGGCGGCTCACTGATGAGGCCGGGTGGTTTGGGCAAAGTATCAGTTGTACTGGCCGGAGTTGATGGGGCATCCTCAATAGCAGGTGTAGGGCGTGTATCCTGATGTGGCCCTTCAGCCAAAACAGGTTTTACACCACTAGCTAACTTTAATTCTGAGGTTTGTAGTGCTTCCTTTAAAAACGATGGTGGCATCACTTGGGGCACACTAGGTGTGTCCTCGAGGCGTACAGGCGGCTCAATAATGCGTGGGCCAGTTGCAGAAGTCACTTGCTCGGCTTGTATAGTCGCTATTTGGCGACTGGATTCTTGCGCGATCAATTTCGCCCCATATTGAGCGCGGGCTTGCGCATCGGGCGCGGCCTGCATACTATTTTTAAGCCGATACTGATCGTCTAGGCGTGCGCCTGTACTTTCAATATAGCGGCGTAGCTGGCGCAGGCTGTTAACCGTCAGTTGCTCTAGTTGCTTCTTGCGCCGCCGTCCACCCAAAATGCGCTTAACAATGCTGCCTAACTCGTACGAAATAACCCATTGCACAATCGTTCCATCGGCAGCAGATTGCAGGCGCAACCGCGCATGAAAGGTGCGATAATCGCTACCTTCAATAAAGTGATATTCATAGCCAATGCCTTCATACCACACCACCATTTCTTCGATCATATCGCGCCCACCACCCTTGCGGGCAATGCGTCGGCGCGTTCCGGCACGGCTTGGCTCGGTCGTCAAAACCGATACCGATGCAACATCAATGCGCCATTTGGATAGTAACCGATGGTCGGCGATGGTTGGCCACACCGCTTGCATGGAGGCGGGGATCAAAATGCGCTGATCAATCAGCGTCACAGCGTATATCCTCTTGATTCAACGAACAATCTCAACCATTTTACACAAAGTGCAACTATATTCCAACATGCCCTAAATGCCTAGTGCTAGAATCGGGGAGTGTGTTACACTTACAGGCGATATCAAAAAACAGAATATGAGGCTTATGATCAGTCCATCTTTTGTATTGGGTTTTATCTTAGCGACATTATATGGCTCGGTGTTCCACTTTATCAGTGGGGGCGATGCAGCCCGCTTGGCCCTATTTTTTTTGGCTAGTTGGATTGGTTTTGCACTGGGACACATTACGGGTGACATTTTGAACATAGAATTGTTAGATATGGGGCCGCTTAATGCCCTTAATGCGACCATTGGCGCTGTTGTGGCGCTGTTGGTGGCCCGCTTACTGACACGCCCCACAAAACGCGCACAAGGATAATCTGAAATTATGACGATTGTGGATGAAACCTTAGCACCCGAAAAACCCATGACCCCCTCCCCCGATGCTGAAACCGGAGATAAAGACGGGGAGAGTGGACGCAGTTTTGTCTTTTGGGTAATTGCCAGCGTAGCCGGTTCGGTGGGTTTATGTTTATTGTTGTTTGTGGTGGCTGTTGGTGCTGGCAGTATCAGTGGGCGTTGGGAAAACGTGGCCAGTATGGTCAGTATTATCCGTGATCTGTTGCTGATATTCCTGATCCTAGAAGCAATTATCATTGGTATAGCCATTGTAGTGATGGTAGTACAGCTTTCGGCATTGTTGAACTTGTTACAAAACGAGATTTCGCCAATTGTACAAAATACGCAACAGGCTACCCAAACCATGCGCGGCACTGCCGAATTTATGAGCAAACGCCTTGTGAAGCCTGTGATCGGCACAACCGCAGCCCTAGCAGGCATGACAGCCTTTATGCGCGAAATTGGGGGGATTCGTAAGGCCCTGCGCCCCTCGAAAAATGGCAGTAATTCAATAGCAACCACACCAGAGGAGCCAACCCACGATGAACAAGCCTAACCAAGCCTATACAGGTTCGTTGATTTGGGGGATTTTCGTCGGATTTATGACCAGCGCTATTGCCATGCTTTGGAATGCGCCGCGCAGTGGGAAAGCCACCCGCCAGCGCATCCAAAACTTCCTTCGGATTGGTGTGAAGCAGGTACAAGGCGAAACCATTGATGACTCAATTGAATATGGCAAGTTGCTGGCCCAACAACACCGCGCCAATAATGCCAAATCCTTAAAATAGCTATTGGGTCAGTCGATCTAGCACACGCGGCAACAAATTAAGTAAGTCTGAAGCCAACATACCAGTAGCATAGCGATAATCTTTAGCGGCATAGCCATGCACGCACACACCCGCCACTGCGGCATCCACCGGATTGCAGCCTTGTGCTAAGAAACCCACGATGCACCCCGCCAACACATCCCCCGTGCCGGCAGTGGCCAGTATGCTATTGGCATAAGGACTAATCCACGCCTTGCCATCAGGAGCAGCAATCACAGTAAACGCGCCTTTCAAGACCACAACTGAATTCCATTTTTGGGCGAAGCTGCGGGCATGTTCAAGGCGATTCGCTTGTACTTCATCGGTGGATAGCCCCGTCAAGCGGCTAAATTCGGCAGGGTGTGGGGTCAGGATCGTGTTAGGGCGCAGCTTCTGTGACCACTTATCCATTTTTGCCAACAGATTAAGTGCATCGGCATCAAGAATCATAGGCGGCAAGTTTGTTTCAACATCGGTCTCTAAAAAGCTGGCTAAAAACTGCTGGGTGTTGTTGCCCTGCCCCAAGCCCGGCCCGATCAGCAAACTGGTATAGCCCTGTGCTTTTTCGACCAAACTATCAACTTCAGTAATCACGCGCGGCAGTGGAAACCACGTTGCTTCGGGCAACATGCCCGCTAACACAGGGATGAGACTATCGGGTGCACCAGCTGTCACCAACCCCGCTCCCACCCGATAGGCCGCCGCCGCCGCTAGGTAGGCCGCACCGATAAACTCGCTACTGCCCGCGACCAGCAACGCTTTACCAAATGTACCCTTGTGGCCATCGTTGGGACGCTCTGGCAAGCGATCATCTGCGGTAGCCATCTCTAACTGAATATCGTCGAGTGCAGGCAACGGCGATGGCAAACCAATATCGCCTACCAATAATTCACCCAAATAATCGAAAGCAGGCAAGGACAACATACCTGTTTTTACTGCCCCAAAAGTGATCGTCCAATCGGCTTTCAATGCCCATTCGTCCACCTCACCAGTATCACAATTCATTCCGCTAGGGCAATCAATTGCCACCACGTCAAGGTTTCTCCAGCGTGGATTTTGCCGGCCCCATTCTCGATAGCGCCGTGGATCGGGCTTGCGTTGCTCATGAACCACCTTAAGCAACGCCTGCACGAGCTCGCGCAGAGGCAATTCTACCCCTATCCCAAAAAGTGCATCTATTACCACATCACACGTTTGGAGTTCTTGGCGCAATTGGGCAAATACTGGATCGTCAGCCGCTACAATCATTGTTACGCCTGCTGCGACTGCATCTTGATAGACTTGATCATCACGATGTTTGAGCAGATAACAGACTACCGTAACATCACGATCCTGATTCATCAGGTGGCGTGCCACCACCAAGCCATCCCCCCCATTGTTGCCCGGCCCCACTAAGATTAACGCACCATAGCCATGAAAATCTTCAAGAATGAAGTCGGCAGCGGCTTGGCCGGCGCGTTGCATCATTTGAGCATAGCTGTGGCCCGCCGCATCAGCGGCAGCTTCAATGGCCTGCATCTCTGCGATTGAAACGACTTTGATTGCCATAAAGGTTACTTTCGTCTAGGTTTCCACAAGCCAACCGATTGATACCAATCGAGGGTGGATTTTACCCCATCTTCAAATGGTGTGGGGACAAAACCAAGTTCGCGCCGTGCTTTGGCATTCGAGACTTTCCAGTTGTTAAAGATATAAGACCGCAACGTGATTGGATATTTTGGCTCGAAGCCGAAAACACGCCCCAGCAGGGTTAAAAAGTGGGCAAAAGGAACCATCATCCATTCTGGAGCAAAAACATAAAATTTAGATACACCCGCCGCCTCAGCAACCATAAGATGCACCTCACGGTGTGGCAGATATTGGCTGACGATATTATAAACCTCGCCTGCCTGTCCTTTTTCTAGCCCCAGTAAAATGGCTTGGGCCATGTCTTGAACATAGGTTGGCATTGTATGAAAGCGCCCACCTGCTACACCTAAGCGCAGGCCGCGCAAGGGGTCTTCAAAAAACATCTGATTAAAGGCATAGTGTCCATGGGGGCCATAAAATGCGCCGGGGCGTAACACCACTATTGG
>CAZLPC010000048.1:8456-11732 GCA_964561305.1 uncultured Anaerolineae bacterium | reverse complement strand
CGAAGCAGCCCGCACCAACCCAGCTAAAAAACCCGCCGCCGATGCGCTATCCGTACGAGGGTTGCTAAATCTAACCGAAAGCCGCACCCGACCGATTTGGATTATCTCGCTATTGGGCTTTGCCGTGATGATTGGGGTGGATGCGTTTTCGCTGATAGTGGGGCGCGGTGGAATTTTTCCAATTGGGCTAGATCGCATTGGACAAGATATGCTGACGGCATGGATAGCCGGCGCAGTGGCGATGGCTATTGTGCGCCCCTTCATCGAGCAAATTATTTTTCAAGGTATACTCTATCCTGTTTTGGCCAAGCGCCTAGAAGATAATTTATTGGCCGTTTTGGTGACAGCAGCCTTCTATGCCTTGTTTTACTTTGTCCAAGTGGCCGGTTCTAGTGGTTGGTTGGTTGTCTATTGGGGCATACTCTTTCCGTTTGCGTTGGGGGTTTGTGCGGGTATCGCCCGAGCTACCACCAAATCTACTTGGGGTGCCATTGGTGTGCATAGCCTAACCGGATTGTTTATTATGTTAAGCGCCGCCATCGCAGTTTAATGGCTGGTTCTATATCATCAAGAGAGGATTTAAAAAATGGACTATGTTCTAGTCGAAAAGCTGACTACTAAAGTGGGCTTAATTCGTCTTAATCGAACCGATGCAATGAACGCCCTTAACAGCAGACTGATGCACGAAGTGATTGATGCACTTTCAACATTTGATCAAGACTCTGATATAGGCTGTATGGTCATTACAGGCACTGAAAAAGTGTTTGCTGCGGGGGCCGACATCAAAGAAATGTCAGAGGCCAGCGTGGTTGAGATTATGCACAGCGAAATGATCGGTATTTTTGATCGGTTGCGAAACATCCAAAAACCAATCATCGCAGCAGTGGCAGGCATGGCTTTGGGCGGCGGTTGTGAGCTAGCGATGTCGTGCGACATGATCATCGCTGCCGAAAATGCCCGTTTTGGGCAGCCTGAAATCAATTTGGGCATCATCCCCGGCGCAGGCGGCACACAACGCCTAACCCATGCGGTGGGCAAGACCATTGCAATGGAAATGGTACTTAATAATCGCTGGTTAAGCGCCCAAGAAGCCTATCAATTTGGCTTGGTTAATCGAGTCTATAGTACAGAGGTCTATCTGAGTGAGGCACTGCGGATTGCTGCTGAAATCGCGGTGCGTGCCCCTGTCGCCATTCGTATGGCCAAAGATGCAGTAAATGCTGCGTTCGAGCTATCGCTGGCCGAGGGCATTCGCCTAGAGCGCCGCAACTTTCAAGTCTTGTTTGGCACAAGTGATCAAAAAGAAGGCATGAATGCTTTTATCGGCAAGCGCGAGGCCAAATGGACAGGGCAATGAGCGAGTTGTTTAATCCCAACGACTTCTATCATCGCGTGCATTTCGTGGTTTGGTTCCGCGATTTAGATGTAATGGGCCATGTCAATAACGGAACCTATCTATCTTATCTGGAACACGCCCGTCTAAGCTATGCCCGCGATATTTTTGGCTGGAATGGCAATATGCACGATTTAGGGATGATCCTTGGACGTGTGACAATGGAATATCGGTCGCCGTTATTATTTGGGGAGCATGTGCAGATATTGTCGCGCATCTCGCGCTTAGGATCAAAAAGTTTTGATATGCTGCATATCCTACAGCGTATTCATGAAGAAGCTGCACCCGAAATTGTAGCGACTTCAATCACCAATATGGTCGCCTATAGCTATACCGCAGCAGCGACCATTGAAATCCCGACGGAGTGGCGCACGCGCATCGTGGCTTTTGAACAGGCCTTGGCTAAATAGGTTGACGCTCCGATAGGTGCTAGGCTAGACTAAAAGTGTTTTCGAGGCAAATCATAACACTCAGGTGGATTATGGGCGATGACAACACTCTGCACGAGCTACGCTCTGAAGCAGTAGAAGATTTTCTAAAAACCATCTACATCTTACAAAAGAGCTATGAGCTGGTTCCCACCTCTATCATCGCCCAACAGCTTAATATCACGCCACCTTCAGCAACCGACATGGCTAAAAAACTTGCTGATGGCCAGCGTTTGCAAGAGCCACTGGTCATTCATGAACGTTATAAAGGGGTGCGCCTAACCGACTTAGGCGAAAGCATTGCCCTAGAGGTGCTGCGCCATCATCGGCTGATTGAACTTTATTTAGTGAAGGCCTTGGGTTATACATGGGACGAAGTACATGACGAAGCTGATAAATTAGAGCATCATATTTCAGAACGGTTTGAGGCCCGCATTGCTGAATATCTTGGCCACCCAGAGATCGATCCACATGGCGACCCTATCCCTACCCTAGAAGGCAACATGCCTTCAGATGAACATCTCATTGGCCTTGATGAACTGCCCCCCCATCAAACGGGTATTATCGCCCGCTTATTAGATCAAACCCCAGAAAAATTACAATATTTAGCAGGCAAAGGGCTAACTCCCGGCGCTCGTGTGATCATAACCGAGCGCGAACCCTATGACGGGCTGACACATATACAAGTGGCCCAAGCCAATCATGTTTTAAGTCAAAGTGTCACACGCTCGGTACTGGTTGCTTTATCTTCTCATTTATCTTAAAAAACGCTAGAAGAGGAATTTAGTCTTATGAATGTAGATGCGATTTTAGAATTTGTACAACCTGTTCCCGGCAATGAAACGTGGGATTATATACTCTATTTTTTATTCTTTATCGGCATGATCGCCTTGGCATTTATGAACAGCAAAGGTGCTAAACAAACCGACTCTTACTTTGTCACCATTGCTACATTTTTTGTAGTGCTAGACAAGCTCTATATTTTTGGCTTTTTATTTGCCGGCCCCGATACCCTAGAGTTTGCCGATCAAAGCATTGCATTAACTCCCCAGCAGCGAGCCGATATTCATCTTCAGCATTTGGCCAGTTATGTGATACGGGTGTTGATGTTTGTGTTGCCATTGGTAGTAGTAGGTAGCACGCGCAGCGGCCGCGTTAGAATTTTCGCGGGGCTGTTTGCAGTTTGTGGCGCAGTCTACTCGTTTGCACGGTGGTTTTTTCAGCTGTATGACGATGCAGACTTGCAGCCTCAGACGATGATCGTCGTCCAAGGCTCTTTGTTGATTATTCTGTTCGGCGAGTTACTCTATCGTTGGTACGGGTTGAGCAACCGTCGCATAGACCGGTAGATTCCACTGCGACTTGTACTTAGCGTTTTGCCCACGCACAACCCCAAAGTACAGGTCGCGCAGCTCGCGCACAATGGGGCCCATCTTACCATTGCCTACATCCCGA
>CAZLPC010000048.1:5438-8446 GCA_964561305.1 uncultured Anaerolineae bacterium | reverse complement strand
TTTGAACGCCTGTGCCGCAGAAAAAGGCTTCATCGCATACCCAAAACTCGGTACGGTCTACTGGGCGCTCCTCAACAGTTAGGCCCATGTCTTCTGTCATCAGTTGCATCACGGTACGGCGTGTAATGCCTTCTAGGATATTGGCATTAACGGGTGGCGTAATCACTTTGCCATCGCGGATGATAAACACGTTTTCGGCGCTACCTTCGGCCACATGCCCCGACTCATCAATCACCAAGGCTTCGTCAAACCCATTTAACATGGCTTCGGTTTTGATAAATGCCGAATTAATATATGCGCCTGTAAATTTGCCACGCGCCGGAATGGTGTTGTCACTGATACGTCTCCAGCTTGAAAAGCCAACCCGTGTGCCTTCTTCGTTGCTAACATAGCCGCCAAACGGCACAGCAAACATCGCAAAATCGCCGGGTAAGTCGTGCAGTTTCACGCCAATCACTTCCGCCGATTTATAGATAAGGGGGCGCAAATAGGTATCTTGACGATAGCCTTCTTGTTGCAATAACTTAAGGGTGATATTGGTGAGGTCTTCTTCGGTATACGGCAAATCAATCATCAGCATTTTGGCCGATGTGAGCAAGCGCCGAAAATGATCATACGGGCGAAACAGATAGAGTTCATCGTCGGCATCATTCCAATAGGCTCGCATTCCGCCAAATGCCCCAGTGCCATAGTTTAGGGCATGATTCATAATGCTGACTTTGGCTTCCTCAATCGGGACAATATTCCCTTGAAAGAAAGCATATCGGTTTAACATGGGGCTTCCTCCAATTACAAAAAATTCCTAACCGTCAACTCTAAATATACCCCACCCAACCTACTTGTGCATCAATCCATTATCGAAACTACTGCAAAAATGAAGGCGTGGCTTTGTGTTCTAGCCCGCCATACAGTACTGTGGCAAGGGTTTGTTTTGCCATTGCGTACCTATTTTAACTTGCGGCCGCGGCCCAAATAAAGTTCAAGCGATTTGACCAACATAGATACACCTAGAGTCAAAACGAGATAGGTCATGGCAATTACGTTATAGGCCTGAAAAAATGTGAATGTCGAATCGGCATAGTTTTGTCCGGCGCGTGTTACATCTTGCACCCCTACTACTGAAACCAGCGAGCTTTCTTTAAGCATAGCGATAAAGTCGTTGCCAATGGCTGGCAAAATATTGCGAATGGCTTGGGGCAATACCACTGCCCTTAATATTTGCCATTGGCTCATCCCCATACTTTTCGCAGCTTCGCGCTGGCCAATGTCTACGCTGTCAAGCCCGGCCCTAAAAATTTCGGACAAAAACGCCGCATAAGAGATGGCGAGGGCAGCAATAGCCCGATACACGGGTGGGATATCACGCGGTCTTAAGCCAGCAAAATATTCGACATGCTCTTCAAGAAATGTTCCGTTAACGGTTCCTTGATCCAGCAATAACTCGCTTTGTTCGTTAAGGAGGTTAATCAATTGAGGTACGCCTGCTAATGTGATGTAAAACACCAGCACCAGCGTCGGGATACCACGAATAATTTCCACGATCACCGTAGCTGGCTGATAGATAAGCGTGTTATAGATGATGGAATCTGAGGGGCGGCGCATTAATGCCAAAATAAGGCCCAGCAACAATGCAATCCCAAAGGCTTCGGCTGTAACCCAAAGCGTTGTCGAAATGCCGTCTTGCACGTTTTCCCAAGCGTTTTGGTAAGTGGTGCGATCTTGAACCTCGTTAACGAATGCCAGAATAAGGCCAATAACGATTAGTACCCACCACGGCGCACGCGACAACCGTTGAATGAAGATATGGTTGCGACGTGGGTTAGGGCGTGGAGAGACAGGTGGCGGCAGTGGTGCGGGTGTAGCGGATTGAGCGCTGGTTTGCGGGGTCATGGTTTGACTATAACCTCAGGTGATCGTCTGTGGCGATGGATACAATATCGTTTTTAAAATTTAAGGCCAGAATCGGTTAGATTCTGGCCTTAAACCAGATAAAAAGCATTGGTTTAATCAGCTACTGGGGGGGTATAGCGTACTAGCCATTTATAGGCTAAATAATCCAAATAGCCATCTTCATGCATACTGGTGATACCAGCATTGAAGGCCGCCAGCAAGTCGGGATCAACATCTAACGGGAAGATAATGCCAAATTGATCGGTTTCTAGCACATCACCAACCAACTTAACAGGCGCACCACTGGCGTTCACAAAACCACCAGCAATAGAAGCGTCGGCAGGTATAGCATCAATATCGCCAATAGCCAAGGCCTGAACGGCTGCACCAAATCCGGTAAACACCACTACTTGATCTTCAGTGATAAGACCTTGCTCAATGTAGCCTTGTGCCAGCCAATAGTTCGCGCCACCACTGGTTACACCCAACAAGTTATTGTCATCGCTTGCAAATTCTTCGAGGTTGCTAAAATTGTCTTGATCTTCGCGCACCAGCAAGAAAACTTCAATCGAAACATAAGGTTCGCTAAATGTCACTACGCTCATGCGTTCTTCTTTGATCGAGATGCCGTTTACCCCAAGGTCATATTGACCTTCGCCGACAGAAGCGATTTGCACTGTCCAACTGGTGGTTTCATAAACGGGGGTGAAGTTCAGACGCTCAGCCAGTTCTTCAATGAGATCATAATCAAAGCCGATAGGGCCATCGGCACGCGGATCATTAAATTGGAATGGTGCATAAGAGTTTTCAACCGCCACGGTTAACTCACGACCTTCTAAATTCGGCAGATCGGAGTAGACAGGGCTTTGCGCGTGCGACTGTGGCGCAAACGCAACAAAAGCCAACAAAGCAACGAGAACTAAAAGACTGGTCTTTTTGAACATTCGTAAATCACCTCAATATTATGTAGATACGATAGTGTGTGAATCCCAAAAATGGGACACAAGGTGAAACTTATTTTATATTGTCCGTCAATTCATGGGCAGGGGCAAATGAAAAATTTAGTAAGGTCGCACAAGTTCAGCCTATCGCTGCTTCAAATTCTGCACAACGCGCAC
>CAZLPC010000048.1:0-5428 GCA_964561305.1 uncultured Anaerolineae bacterium | reverse complement strand
CGCCACTTCTTGAAGCCAAGCGAAACCAGCAGCAATTTATGATGGGGGCTGGGCGCAGCTCATCTAATATCATCTCGCATGAGGTGGTGCAGCAGCTATATTTTGGGCCAATAAGGACTAGCTGGCATAATTTTTAATTTGTAAATTTTCTAAATCGAGATCTTGGGTACGTAAAAATTCGACGGCTTCGGCTTCGCTGTCAAAAAATTTAAGACTCTCATTTAATTTTTGCCCTACTACCGAGGCCAAGAACATATACAAGGGGTTGCGCTTGTTACCCACATAAATGCCCCAACCATATTTAGGATGGTTGACAAGGCGTTGCACAGCAGGGTCGGCCATAGCAGCCTTTAGATCAATATCTACACCGGTAACACGGGTGGCATCCAAGATAATGTGAACTTTACGAACACTATCAGGAACGGTGTCCATTAAGTCTGCGGCCAGCCCATTCCAAAGGCTAACTTTTGCTTGGGTCAGCGTGTCTTGATGTTGCACAAACAACACCCGGTGTTCTTCATACCAGACTACGGTAGACATGAGCAAACCTTTCTATAACGTTTTTAACATCATATACTTAGTTTAGGCTCATGTCTACCACCTTAAGGCTTTGTCTAAAGCGGAATAACCCGTTGTGGCGGCTCAGAGCGGCCACGCTGTTTCTTACTTTGCCGCCGCCGCGAAGTAGGCAGGCTGGTGGGCGATAGCGCAGGGTCGTTTTCGGCATAATAAAGCTGCATCTGCACGGCGTTAATCATGCGGTGCAAATGGCGCATGACCGGTAGCGCTTGTGGCGACGGCACAACCAGCAGCGTGCATTCTGGCGAGCCATGCCCCAATGCCAACAAATCAGCTTTCACCGATTTTATGGCGTTTAAAACTTGCACTGTTTGTTGCACATCCACCACACCGATTGCCGCAACAATAGCGATTGATTCTATACGCCAATTAAGATGCACATAATTCTCGGTGAAGTTGGCTTGCAGCCGACTGATACTGTTTGAGAGCGCGTTGCGTGGGGCAGTGGTAGGTACTACAAAGCACAACAAATGCCCCGAATGCGAATCTACTGTAATGATTGGCTTGGCTTCTTGAGAGAAGGCTTGGGTCAGTGTTTGCTGAACCGTTTGCAGCATCGTGTCGCTGTGTTCGTTACCCCCATTGGGGATAAACACCAACACTCCACTGATCGAGGTGACAGCCCGCAAATAGCGTTGTTGGGCCTCGTCTTGTTGCACAATGCGCGTTCCGGGATGCGTAGGATTGAAGGTGTTGCACACACGCAACGGAATAGCCGGCCCCACCAAAGGCTCGACCGAACGCGGATGCAGCACTTTTGCGCCAAAGTGGGCAAACTCGCTCACTTCTTCATACGAAATGCTCTCTAGCACACGGGCTTCTTTGATTTGACGCGGATCTGCCGACATTACGCCATCAACATCCGTCCAAATCCACACTTCATCGGCATCTAGCAAGCTGGCCAAATAAGTTCCAGAATAATCAGAACCACCGCGTCCAAAAGTCGTCACATCACCGGCTTCGGTTGCACCAATATAGCCTGTCACGACTGGCACACTTCCTTCAGCAAAAAGCGGACCGATCATCCGTTGGGCATTGACCTTAGAGGGAATGTCGAGGGGTTGGGCATTTTGAAAGCGGCTATTGGTGACAATCATCTCACTAGCATCAATCGCCGCCGCCGCAATGCCGTTTACTTGAAAAATCGCGGCCAAAATGCGAGCCATGAGGCGTTCGCCCATCGAAAGAATAGCATCTCGCGCCTTTCCGTCGGCCACACCAGCCGCCACCACACCTTGCAACGTGTTGTTTAGCTTTTCTAACAGCGCATCCGATTGTTCATCAAGAGCTTGCAGCAAAGCCGAATACTGGTCGGGGGCTATAAATTCGCGGGCTGCTTGTTGGTGACGTTGGCGCAAAAGCTCTAATTGCCCCACAATGGCTGGCTGATCGGCGCTTTGGGCGGCTTCGACCAAACCCACCAACGTATCGGTTACGCCACGAATGGCCGATGTAACGACCACCACATTTTGCCAGTGTATTTTCGCATCTTGAACAATGGATAACACTTGTCGGATAGCATCAGCGCTTCCGACAGACGTTCCCCCAAACTTCATGACCAGTGTTGACATAGCTTGCTGCTCCTCATGCGTTGTGTGTGTGTCAAAACATTTTTGCCCTAATGTGCAAAAACGCGACGGATATGCTCACGTCGCGGTTGTTCACAGGTGTTGAATTGATACGTTTTAGAACTTAACTCAGCGACGCGACGAGAGATGGTGTACAGCCAGTACCCATACCCATAGTGGTAGTCGTCATTGTAGTGGTGAAAGTTGTGCCGAGTTGAATGTGCATACGTCAGTCGTTTATTTTGCCGAACACTGTCTTTTATCAAACGGTGTGTATAGGATAGCATGGAGCATGATTCAATTGCAAGCACCCACAGCGCTACTTTGTTGTTTTTGCTAGAACTGTTGGGCAAGCGGCGGCTGATGACAGGCTGGTGCTTTGGGTACAACATGATAAGATGTGCCACAAGCTAGACAAAAACATTAGGATGGTGTTGTGCGTAGCATATTTTTCGCTCGACTATTTGGCTTTCAGATTAAGACCTTAGCGGCAGTAGTAATAGCGGTCTGGGTTGGCATTGCTGCACTGGCCGCCGACCTAGCCTTAGATGGCGCAGTGGACAATTTGTTGTGGAATATCACGGGCGAAACCGAGCCATTGCAACAAGTGTTAGGCGGGGCCCAATATGTAGCCAATTATAGCCGCCAAAATCCACGTACAGGCGATACCAGTGCCATACAAAATATTCCTGACAATCCCTTTGGCATTAACGCCTTTTTAGAGCTAGAGGCCCAAGCCACCAAACGCCGCCAGTCTATGCAACTGATTGCTGAGGGCGGGTTTGGATGGTTGCGCCAGCAATTTGCATGGGAAGACATCGAAATTGGCGGCAAGGGCATTTTTTGGGACGAGCGCAATGTGGATAAGAATCGGGTTATGGGCGGCCCCCAACGCCTCGATACCTATTCAGCATGGGACAAATACGACTATATCGTACAATTGGCCGATGAATATGGCGTGAACATTCTAGCCCGTGTCGGATCACCATCGCCCAGATGGGCTTTACCCGCTGGCACAACGCTGGCCTATGGGCCGCCGGCCAATGTGCAAGATTTTGTGGATTTTGCGGTTGCTATCGCCACCCGCTATCGTGGGCGCATCACCCATTATCAAATTTGGAACGAGCCGAATTTATACCCCGAATGGGGCGACCGCCAAGTTGACCCACAGGCCTATACCGATCTTCTCTGTCGCACACATGATGCACTGAAGGCCGTAGATCCCACTATAGTCATCCATACGGGCGCAATTGGCCCCACCATTGATTTATCAGGGCGCGATGCGTTTGATATGCTCTTTTTGCAGCGTATGTATGACTTTGGTGCAGCCGACTGTTTTGATGTTTTAAGCGCACAAGGCTATGGACTGTTTAGTGGCCCCACCGACCGCCGCCTGCGCCCATTTCTGATGAATTTTGGTCGGCACGAGTGGCTGCGCGATATAATGGTAGCCAATGGCGATGCACACAAACCAATTTGGATTAGTGAAGCAGGCTGGAATCCCGTCCCTACAGATCCTTCAATTTTGGGCTACGACACCTATGGCCAAGTAACAATGGAACAAGCCGCCGCATGGGCCCCACTGGCTTATGAACGCAGCTTGCAAGAGTGGCCGTGGGTGGGTGCAATCCACTATTGGTTCCTAAAACGCCCCAGCGATGCCGAGCAAAGCCAAGCCTTCTATTACTTCCGACTGATAGAGCCATCGGGCGAACCTACCCCTATTTACACCAGCTTGCAAACCTATATTCAAAGTAGCCAATGGCGCGATCAAGGCCCCCATAATGCTTGGGAGCGCCGCGCCCGCACCTATATTCCGCAAGTGTTGGTGGGTGGTTTGGCGGTGTTGATGCTGGGCTATCTATTTGGGATGGCGCTTCTTAATCGTTTAATAGGAACAGAAACCTAATGCGCGGGTGGTTCTTGGGGCTTGCTATTGTTGTTGTGCTGCTTGGAGCAGGCTTACGGCTGCATAACATCGCCGCGCAGTCGTTGTGGCACGATGAAGGCAATAGTTTGCGGCTGGCCGAACGCCCAATCAGCGATCTTATTACCGCAGCAGGACGCGATATTCATCCACCCGGCTATTATCTGGTACTAAAAGGCTGGATAACAGTCGCGGGCACAACCGAACTTGGGTTGCGTACTTTATCGGCCTTGTGGAGTGTGATCACCATTGCGGCGGTAGTGGGGCTGGGGCGCGATCTCATCGGGCCGCATGGCGCATTGGTCGCAGGTTTACTGGTTGCGGTTCAGCCATTTGCTATCTACTATGCCCAAGAAACGCGCATGTATGCCCAACTAGGGGCGCTTAGTTTGCTTAGTTTATGGCTATTGGTACGTTTTTTGAAAGCAAAGCGGCATCAGTGGCGCTGGGCGCTGGCCATCGCCCTCATCAACACACTCGGACTATATACCCATTATACCTATCCCTTTACCATGTTGGCGCAAGGTGTGTATTTTGTTTGGGTATGGCATTCATCGCGCCCACTGGCGATCTTTGGGCGTTATGTGGGGCTAAATCTGTTCACGCTGGCTCTTTTTGCGGCGTGGCTGCCCACCGCCTACGATCAAGTGACGACATGGCCCACCACTGGCGACACAACCACTAGCTTAGAACGTCTAGAGCGCGTGTTCATTATCCTTATTTATGGCAACACCGCCACCGATCCATTACTTTGGGGGTATCTGTTGCCAATAGGCATATTGCTGGCAGGAGGATGGATGGCATGGCGACGGCCAGCCCTGCTATTGCCGATGTTGGTGTGTGGCTTCAGCATTGGCTCGTTGCTATTATCAGGCGCATACCGCGAAACCAACTTAAAATTTTTGCTGCCAGCCCAAGCCGTTTTAACACTAATCTTGGCTGCGGGTGTTGTTCAAGTTGGGCAGCTGCGGCGGCCCGTTGGTTCGATAGCCGCCCTCTTGCTACTAGGCATCTTGCTAGCACCCATTAGCGGCTATCTCGACCGCTTATACAACGACTCGGCCTATCAGCGCAGCAATTATCGTACCATCAGCACACTCATTGCCACGCTAGAAACAGACAATAGCGCCGTTATTCTCAATGCCCCCAATCAAGAAGAAGTGTTTAGTTATTATTTTGCGGGTAAAAGTGAAGTCATCGGCTTACCGCGTGGTTTGGGCGGCGATGATGTTGCTACCCAAGCCGAGACAAGGATGCTAATCGAACAAAATAGCCGTATTTTCTTGGTATTGTGGGGACAGCAAGAGCGCGATCCTAATGCCATAGTCCAATCTACATTAGATGCCAATGCCTA
>CAZLPC010000047.1:0-11872 GCA_964561305.1 uncultured Anaerolineae bacterium | reverse complement strand
ACCACTGGCGATGGTATCGAAATTATAGTGCCTGCGCCTAATGTGGGCATTAGTGGCCCAGCAACCAATACCACAGTAACGGCCACCGCCTTGTTAGGCAGCGCCACCGCCTTAATCTCGATTGAAGGTGGTACCTTTAAGATGGGAACCACCGAAGACGAAGGCTTTCAGGCGGTGGCCGAGTGCAGTCAGCGCGATGGTGGTATTTGCCAGCAGTCGTATGTAGCCGACTCTATTCCTCCCCACGATGTTTTTGTAGACGACTTCATGATCGAGCAATATGAGGTCAGTGTGCAGCAATATGTGGCCTTCTTGAATTATTTGCTAGAGCAAAATCCCGGTTCTCAGCCGCATCGTACAGCCTGCAATGGCCCTTGTGCCCTAACCATCAGTGATTCTGAAGGTCAAAATAGCGATATATCTTTTGATGGCACACGTTATGTGCCGCGTCCCGATGGGTTTGATCGCTCGCAATATCCTATGACATTTGTCTCGTGGCAGGGCGCACAAGCCTATTGTGCAGCATTGGGGCGCTTTTTGCCTTCAGAAGCCCAGTGGGAACGCGCCGCACGCGGCACTGAAAACCGTATTTACCCATGGGGTTTTCAGTGGTTTAACGATGAACGTGCCAACACAAGCCGCACCGGAACATCTGGACAAGGTTCTTGGCCCGTTAATCAAGTGCCACAAGACAGCCTATCCGATAGAGGAGTGGCGAATATGGCAGGCAATGTAGCCGAGTGGACAGCCGATTATTACAGCGCCAACATTTATCAAACTCGCCTAAACAGTGGCCAAATCCCGACCAATCCAGTCAATACGAACAGCAGCAATACGGTTGTGGCGCGGGGTGGCTCGTGGGATACAGTGCCGTTATTTGTCCGCACTGTGCATCGGCAAGATTTTGCGCCCAATCGCTTTCTAGCAACGCTTGGTTTTCGGTGTGCTGCACCCATGCCTTAATAAGCGGTGGATTCAACTAAGCATTTAAGATCACAATACGGCATGATACAATAGACAAAATTTATGTTCTAAATGCTCAATATTGATAGTGAGTTTATTGTGTCAGAAATGGTTGTTCGTCAAGCAACGCTAGCCGATACCTATCCCGTTACCGATATTCATTGTGGCAACGTGGGGGGTGGGGTTTTTACCCGTCGAAACTCTGATGGAACGCGCACCCCTACCCCCTATGAAGCACTTAGCCTGTTTGAGCGCTATCTCAATGGGGGGCCATGGATGTCGGTCGAAACGTGTGCGGTCTGGTTGGCCTATTTATTGCAACATGGCGACGAAATTCCATTGGTGGCCGAACTAGATGGCCATGTAATGGGCGAAGCCGAAGTAACAATTGGCTATGAGCCTGCCCCTTATGGACAACATCTGCACATCACAACGCTAAAAGTACATCCTGAAGCACTTAACCCCCAAGCAGTTGCCGACGCACTCATCAATTATATTAAGCAAATGGCCCGTGTAATGCGTTTTGGGCAAGTGACCACTGTTGATCCCAGCGATTGGTTTGCCCCCCACGAGTTTAAACCGCTTATCGGTCGGCGCGAAGTGACACTTTCGGCCAAAGAAGGGCGCATTGTCTATAAAGCCACCACGTTGTCTAACTATTTACCCGAGCAGATCAAAGGCTGGAACATGCCCTTTGGCCGCTATAACAACGCCCGCCACGAGTGGGCACATATTTGGCCCGGTTTTTGGAATGCTGTTCCAGAGCTTGTCGAGCCAGAAGTAGCCCGCTATCAATTTGAATTATCAGGACAAGTGGGTATTTGTTTGTTACAACAAAATCGGTATAGCCCTGCTCAGGCCGATGTCTATTTATGGACACAGCGCCCGCTTTCAGCACACATGATTTCAGCCGTGCGCGACCGCGCCGCCCGCCAAGGTTATCAAAATATTGCCTTATTTGTGGATGATCAAACCCGTGCTATGGTAGAAAACGAAGCGAGCGAAAGCGGATCGCGTTCTGTGATCGCCAGTTTACGGGTTTGATTTGACGAATTGCTTGCACAACCCGACAGAATCCGACAAAATGAACAGCATATAGATAAACAACGCTTTTGATTAGCCGGCAGGAGTATCGGATGCCCGAACATCACCTTCAACATCACATCACCAGTGGTTTCATCCGTGTTGTGACCGACATCCAGACCTACATTCCTGCATTTTGGGCACATCCAGTTAATGGTGGGCCTTTTCCGGGAATTGTAGTGCTTCATGATGATTGGGGATTGCAAGCCGTAGCCCGCGCCACTTCTCATCGCTTGGCCGAAGCGGGCTATTATGTGATTGTACCGGATTTATTTGAAGGCAATCGCGCTAACAATCAGTTAGAAGCCGATTCCCTCGAAAATCGTTATAAGTCAAGCTCTGAGCCCAAAGTAAACGCTGGACTAGATGCCTTACGCACCCACCCAAAATGTAACCGTAAAATGGCAGTGGTAGGCTGGGACTTAGGCGCAGACATTGCAATGCAACTGGCCCTTGATCATGATGATTTAATGGCAGTGGTTGCCTTATCCGGCGATCCGTCTCCATTTTGGGGGCAATTTTCTGAGTTGCGCTGCCCGCTTATGGCCATTTTTGGTGGAAACGACCCCATTGCTGTGCATAGCAAACCTCTGAAGCAAGAGCTAAAAGAGATAGATGAGCGGCATCAAGTTATTACCTATCCAAACGTAAATCATGCCTTTTATAATCATTTAGCAAGCCATGACTATGATCATGATATTGCAGAAAAAGCCTTTGCAGAGTTATTGCTCTTTTTAGAAGAATATCAAGGCAAACCGCCAGCGCCTGCTCGTATGGGGCCGGGCGTATTCTATCATGGACGTGTTTATTGATAGCTCGGTGAGTTAAACCGAAAGGGACTAGGCAACCTGCCGAAATAAGATGATTATTTGTAATAATTGTGGGCACAAAAACCACGAAGGTAGTTTATTTTGTGACAACTGCGGCGTTGGGATAGAGTCATTTGAGCTTGGGACAACCACCCTCAACGACTCTGAAGAATTAAAAGCCGGCAGCGATTCATTAAGCGATGACAGCATTATCTTTTTGCACATTCAAGACAAGCCCGACCCCATTACCATTCAAATTCACGAGCAAATTGTGTTGGGGCGCGAAGGCGGGGGCAATGGCAATGTCGCTCATCTTAATCTAGACACCTTTGGCGCAGCTGAAGCAGGCGTGTCGCGCCGCCATGCGCTCTTGCACCGTAAAGTCAATCATCTTTATATTGAAGATTTGGGCAGCACCAACTTCACCTATATTAACGATCAAAGGTTACCCGTCGGTCGGCAATTTAAACTATCAGACGGTGATAGTGTGCGCCTTGGTCATCTCAATATTCGTGTATTTTTTAAGTAGTCATTTATGTTGCCAGTTTGTTGGGTACAGTGGGCGGGATGTGTTGAATATGAGACAGCATGGGCATGGCAAAAAGCCCTTGTCGAAGCACGCACCCACCACCAACACTCCAACACATTGTTGCTGCTAGAACATCCCCACACCTATACACTTGGGTCGGCGGGCAAACGCGAACATCTGTTGATGGACAAGGCCGAACGTGCGGCTAAAGGGGTAGCGGTGCTACATGTGGATCGTGGTGGCGACATTACCTATCATGGGCCCGGCCAATTGGTTGGCTATCCAATTATTCAGTTAAAAAGCGACTCAGCATCGGTGCGGGCCGATGTAGTGGCTTATATTCGTCGGCTAGAGCAAACGATCATCTTGGCGCTGCAAGCGTTTGATATTGTGGGCCACCAATATTCCCCCCACACTGGGGTTTGGGTTTCGATAGATGGTGTTTTACATAAAATTGCGGCCATCGGAGTTAAGGTTACGGTCAAAGGCCTTACCATGCATGGGTTCGCACTTAATGTCAATCCAGATATGCGTTATTTTAAGGGAATTATCCCGTGTGGCCTTGATGACAAACCCGTAATTAGTATGCAGCAAGTGTTGGGCCACACCCCACCTATGGCGCAAGTGTGCCAAGCCATAACCACTGCGTTTGGTGCAGTTTTTGGCTTTGAAATGCAGCCACAAGAAACCCTAACCGAAAGCCCGACTTTCAAGCTATAATCAGTTCACTAAACACGTTTTTGACATGACCAACATTCGCGCAAGGAGCAAATCACCCTAATGGCGAAAGATTATGATGTTGTAGTGCTAGGTGCGGGCCCCGGCGGCTATACAGCTGCAATTCGGGCGGCGCAATTGGGTTTAAAGGTCGCTATCGTTGAAAAAGAATGGTGGGGCGGCGTTTGCCTAAATGTGGGCTGTATTCCCAGTAAAGCACTGTTACGCAATGCAGAATTGGCGCATATTGTCCGCGACCGCGCCAAAGAATTTGGCTTCATTTATGACGGCGAGGTTAAAGTAGATTATGCCGTAGCCTTTAAGCGCAGCCGCAAAGTGGCCGATGGGCGTGTGAAGGGGGTTCAATTTTTGATGCGGAAAAACAAAATTGACACCTATGAAGGATGGGGAACCATTCAAGACAAATCTACTGTTGCAGTCGCTTTAAACGACGGCAGCAACGAAACGCTTAAAACCAAAAACCTGATTCTTTCGGCCGGGTCGGTGGTGGCCTTGCTGCCCAACACCCAACTGAGCGAGCGCGTCACCACTTATTTAGAGGTTATTCAGCGCGAGACTTTGCCCAGTAGCATTATCATCGTGGGGGCCGGCGCTATTGGAACCGAGTTCGCCTATATCATGCACAACTATGGTGTAAAGGTGACAATGGTAGAATTTATGCCGCGCATGTTGCCCAATGAAGATGTTGATGTCTCGCAAGAACTCGAAAAAACCTATAAGCGCATGGGCATTACGGTGCTGACCAATACCCGTGTAGAAGGCATTGAAGAGTTAAAAGATAAGGTACAAGTAACTGTCACGACGGCTGAGGGCAAGCAAGAAACCCTAGAAGCCGACGAAGTGATGCAGGCGATTGGTTTCCGTCCGCGCTTAAAAGGCTATGGCCTTGAAAATATTGCAGAGCTAAAGGTTGACGAGCGCCAAGGTATTGAAATTGATGAGCGTATGGCGACTAATATCCCCGGTGTGTGGGCCATTGGCGATGTAACGGGCAAGCTAATGCTGGCCCATGTGGCCGAAGCAATGGGGGTTATTTGTGTCGAGCATATCGCGGGCGAGGAAACCATCACCCTCGATTATCGAATGATGCCACGCGCCACCTATTGCCAGCCCCAAGTGGCCAGCTTTGGCTATACAGAAGCCGAAGCCCGCGATGCTGGCTATGAAATTCACGTCTCTAAATTCCCGTTCCAAGCCAATGGCAAAGCGCATGGTTTGGGGGATTATACGGGTTTTGTGAAGTTGATCTCTGACGCGAAATATGGCGAAATTTTGGGCGCACACATGATTGGGCCTGAAGTGACCGAACTATTGTCGGGGCTGACCATGGCGCATTATGCCGAACTAACCCCAGAGGAATTAAGCCGCACTGTCTATCCGCACCCTACCCTCAGCGAAGCCATTAAAGAGGCAGCACACGGGCTAGAGGGACAACCGATCAACATGTAACATTGGCAGGGAGGCGCACAGCCTCCCGCCTCTATTATGAGGGAGTGAACTCGTCTTAAAGAGGTTAAGATGGATACTACGCCGAACGAAATGTATATTTTTTCAGGAGAGTCGAATACACCCTTAGCAGAAGCCATTTGCGAATATCTTCATATTCCGTTGCAACCCACGCATTTCACGCGCTTCAGCAACGATAATTTGTGGCTTCAGTTGGGGGTTAGTGTGCGCGGCAAAGATGTCTATTTAATTCAGTCGCTTACGCCCCCTGCCCAAGATCATTTATTTCAACTGTTGATGATGATCAACGTGGCTCGTACGGGCGGAGCAGGCCGAATTACGGCTGTAATCCCTTATTTCAGCTATGGCCGCTCCGATAAAAAAGATGCGCCCCGCATCTGCATCACAGCTCGCCTTGTTGCCGATCTAATTGAGACCGCTGGCGCAGATCGTGTGATCACAATGGGCTTACACTCTGATCAAGTGCATGGCTTTTTTGGTGTGCCACTAGATCACTTGACCAGCTTAGGCGTGTTATCTCATTATTTTAAGCAAGAGGATTTATCGGAGACTACGCTGGTCTCGCCAGATGTAGGCTATGCCAAAAAAGCGTCACAAGCCGCCACCCATCTTAATATTCCGTTGGCCGTGGGCACAAAGGTGCGGCTGGGTGATGCCAAAGTTGAAATTAATGAGTTGCTCAATAGTGGCAAGCTGAGCAAACGGGCCATTATCCTTGACGATGAGATTTCAACAGGTGGCACAGTTGTTCAGATGGCCAAAGTGCTGCACGAGCAACATGGAGTAGAGGAGTGTATTTTGGCTTGTACACACGGTTTGTTTGTGGGGCACGCCATTCAGCGCTTGCGCGAAGTGCCCTATATCACACGGGTAGTTACAACCGACACTGTGCTTGCTCCTCAAGCCAAAGGGCTGCATAACCTTCATATTGAAACGATTGCACCTGTTTTGGCCGAGGGTATTTTACGCAATAATGTAGGCGAATCAGTCGGTGATTTGTTTGCATTTTGGCAGGATGGCGACCCTAAAGAAGTCATTAGCAACTCGCGTGGGGGCTAGGGCAGCGTTAAACGGCGGCGCTCGGCGATTTGCTGGTGTGTCGGAATACCTGTAGCGCCTAGATGCTCAATTGCAATTGCTGCGGCTGCTGCCCCAAACGACAGCGCTTCTTGCGGATCATTGGTTTCGCGGAGGCGCACAAAAAATGCTGCCGCAATAACATCACCCGCCCCTGTCAAATCAAGCACCGTAGATGGCAGAGCATCCACGCGCAGGGTTCGGTTGCCTATATACAGCACTGCCCCGTTATAGCCGCGTGTATATAATACATAAGGCACAATTGTGGCATAGTGGCGCACCAAATCTATGTCACCATTTACATCTTCTTCGCTTAACGACAACACTTTTAGATGTGGCAGCAGTTGGTCGGCATTCTGCCACACCGTATATTCAACACGGTTGTCAGCAGCACGTCGCCGCATCCAGCCTTGTGGCGTGGCCACCAACCATGTAGCATCAGATAGTGTGGGCAAGGTGTCATAGCGCACTTCATTTGCGACAGGAGCCAGATGAATAATATCGGGCGGTGTAGCCAGTTGGCTAGTGTCTGTTAGCCAAATATCGCCAGCGCGGGCGTGCATCAGTTGATGACGGTTGCCAGTTGCGGTGTCATACCGATTTTCAAAGATGGTAGTTTGTGTATCGGGCGTAATATACCAGTGTAAGCGCGGATCAAGCTCGGTGTGGGGTTGACAACGCGTAATGACGCTGACGCTCGCACCCAATTGATGGGCTGTTAGGCCACTATAAATAACACCGCCGCCCCACACATAGCCGTGTGGGGCGACATCTTGGCAGGGATGCCCCACCACAACATAGTGCATGATACTTTACACTTCAAAAATTTGCGCGAACACCATCGGGCGACGATGAGTTTCAGAATAGAGCATCTTGGCTATAGCACTTTCGACCTGTTGATTGAGGTTGCCATTCGATGAGCTCTCGCCAACTTGCTTGGCCAAGTTAGAGGCCGAGTCGAGCAATGCCCCAGAATTGGCCAAATAGACAAACCCCCGCGAGATGATCTGTGGATGGGTAACGAATTTGCCACGCTTTTTATCCATCACACCTGTGACAATCACAAAACCATCCCGTCCAAGGGCTTCACGATCGCGCAATACGGCAGGGCCAATATCGCCCACACCAGTACCATCAATAAACACATAGCCACCGGGCACACGGTCGCCAATAGTCATGGTATCTGCCGTAAATTCTAGGATTGTGCCATTTTCGACCACCGCAATACGCTCCTCAGGGATTCCCATCGAGTAAGCGACATCAGCATGAGCGTGGAGGTGCTTCAATTCGCCATGTACCGGAACCACAAATTTGGGGCGCACCATGTTAATCATCAATTTCATTTCTTCTTGGCTGGCATGGCCCGACACATGAACTTCGGCTTTGGGGTCATAAATAACCCGTGCGCCTTTTTGAAGCAGCTTGTTGGTGATGCGATAGACGGTCTCTTCGTTGCCGGGAATAGGATGCGAGGACATGACAATTGTATCACCGGGAATAATCTCTAGGGTACGATGATTGCCATAGGCCAAGCGGGCCAAGACTGCCGAGGGTTCGCCTTGGGCCCCGGTCGCCATAATCACCACTTGTTCAGGGCTATAGCGTTTAAGGTCGTCAATATCAATAAATAGCGTTTCTGGCACATCCAGATATTCTAATTTGCGGGCAATCTTAATATTTTGACTCATCGAATAGCCAGCAATGGCCATTTTGCGCCCATAATATTGAGTGGCATTGGCTACCTGTTGTACCCGCGAAATAAGCGAAGCAAACGTAGCCACAATAATGCGGCCATTGGCATCATGAAATACATCGTCGAAAGCGCGATCAATCACGCTCTCCGATTTTGTCCAGCCGGGTCTTTCAGCATTGGTGCTGTCGCCAAATAAAGCCAACACCCCGCGCTGAGAATAACCAGCAATGCGAGCAAAGTCGGTGGGCCAGCCATCGGTAGGCGTATGATCGAACTTATAGTCGCCTGTGTGGACAACTAAGCCCACAGGGGTATCAATCGCAAAGCCCACACAATCGGGGATGCTATGCGTCACATGAAAGCTCTCGACAGAAAATGGCCCAAAGCGCAGGCTATCGCCAGCCTTAAAAACGTGAGTAGGATGATTCTTTGCGCCACTAGTTCTCAATTTGCCCTGCACCAAACCAATAGTTAAAGGTGTGCCATAAATTGGAACGTTGTTAAATGCTTTCACAAAATATGGAATCGCCCCTACATGATCTTCATGAGCATGAGTGAGTAGTAGGGCGTGGATTTTGAGGCGGTTGCGATTTTCAGTTAAATAGCGCCAATCGGGGATAATATGGTCAATACCGAGCATGTCATTTTCCGGAAACATCAGCCCTGCGTCAACCAAAATGGCATCGTTGCCGTACTCGAAAACCGTCATATTCTTGCCGATCTCACCTAGACCGCCAAGCGGAATGACCCGTAATTTATCTGCCATGTAAATGTTCCTTTTGTTTTAGATAATGGAAGTTGTGCAAGATGTATAACAAAAGAAAAACCCGCTTCTATAGAGGTGGCGGGTTCCTCTTAGGTGAGGCGACGACCGGATTCGAACCGGTGTAAACGGTTTTGCAGACCGCTACCTAGCCACTCGGTCACATCGCCTTGATGTGTCTTGGTGCATTATTGCATATCGGTCTAGGTGTCGTCAAGTGGGGTTTAAGAAGCCCCGCCCAACGACACCGCTACCGTTAACCAATGCGCTTTGCTTTAGCCCGCAATTTCCTTATAGAGGGCTTGGGTAACAGGGTCTGGCTCGCGTCCGGCATCGGCCAGCATTTGCACCAGTTGTTGATAATGCCCAGCCGCTTCGCCGCGACGACCAAGCTGGGCATAGAGCTGCATAATATCGCGGTGGATGCTTTCGTGGCGGGCATCTTCGCTTACGGCTTTCAATAGCAAGCCCAAGGCTTGCTCAGAGCGCCCTTCGGCTAGCCGAATGTGGGCCAAGGACGACATTGCTTCTAGGTAGCCCAGCAAAAAGTCATCGCGCCGTTCTTCAATCCAATATTCTGTATGACCTTGTAAAAAGGGCCCCGTATAGGCGCTAGCAGCAGTTTGCCAAAATTGGAAGCCTGCTTCGGCACTATCGGCAAGCCGGCCCTTCATCAGTTGGGCTGTAAAATTTTCGACATCATACGATACCGAAGCTTCAGGATTCACTTGATAATAGCCGTCTTGATGCACCAATACATCATAGTTAAGCGCCTTGTGCAAGCGGCGTTTGGTGACATGAAACACATTTACGGCCTGTTCGCTGTCTAAGTCGGGCCAAAATGTACGACAAATTTCATCGCGGGTGGCCAAGGGGCGCTCTAGCACAAAAAACAACAGCAAACGTGGCAGGTGGCCTTCCCAGTCTTCAATCGTGTGGCCATTGATAGTTACACTGCCGGGGCCAAGCCCAGTCGCTTCAATCTGAACCGAGGCATTGGGCATAGGCGGACGATAAAACAACTCGCGGATAACTTGCGTATCTTTCAACATAACAGCTTGTTGGCGGGCCACCAAAGATACCCATGGCATCCGTGGCAAGGTACGGCTATTAATCACCAACTGGCATTGGGGCGGCAACTTGCGTACTACACGCTCCCAAAATACCTGAATTAAATCGGCAGTGTCGCTGGCATCAAAGTCGTCCAAAATAAGCATAAATGGATCACTGCTAATTTCGTTCAAATCCGCCACAAAAGCATCTACAGCTGCTTCTAAATCAAGGCGTTCATAGGCACGCCAATTGGTCTGATACACATGGCGACCAAAGGTAGGGTGCTGGTTCGATAGATCGTGGGTAATCCCATCCAGAAAAGACTCAATACCTACGTCGTCTGCGCCAATCGCGTAATAATAGATGGGCTTGGGGGTTTCGTTTAGTAAGTGTGCCACCAACATAGAGCGAAGGCGGCTTTCGGGGTGCAATAATACCACCTGTGCCCCTTCAGAATAATGTTGAAAAGCAGCATAAGCCTCAGCAACTAAGGACTGTAAAGACATATAAAGGATGCTCCTACGTCAAAAGATATTGGTCATGGCAGTTTAGTATAGCGAATAGAAATAGTCTTGTAAAGTTTGCCTTACAAGACTGTAAAATCAGCATCCCAAAATATATACAAAAATAGACTATGTAGACACTTTGTGCTTACATAGTGTGTTGCAGCATTTAAAAGACAAGTTTGGTTGGATCGAGGTACGCATACAATGCCGAAAAATCGTCATTGCGATAATGACTTAGGGCTTGCCCAAAAAGTTGTTTTGTAGCGGAAGCTAGCAGTACGCTGGTCTCGGTTTCATAGGCAGTGACAGTAGCCAGATGAATGTCTTTGTGCATAAGCTGTAATGGAAAGTCGGGATCGTGATACTCTTGTTTAATGAAGCGGTCACGCTTGCCCGATAAAAAGGGGGCAGCAACCGCTCCCCCCAACAGCACATTCAATAGTAAATCTTCAGCAATACCAAGGCTGCGCCCCAACGCAACGCCTTCGGCAAAAGCAGCCATACTGATGGCAAGCTGCATATTGAGGACGATCTTAAGTGCTGTGCCCATGCCATTTTCGCCAACATGTACAATCCGCTGTCCCATTTTTTCAAGAATAGGTGTCGCTGCCTGTAGATCATCGGCGGCCCCACCTACAATAAAGATCAACTCGGCATTGGCAGCTTGATTTTTTGAGCCAGCAACGGGAGCATCCAAAAATCGAATATGATGCTGACGCGCCAACTCTGCCATATCGCGAGAAAATGAAGGGTTAACAGTGCTGCAATCAATCCAAAGTGCATTTGTTGGCAGGGCTGCTAAAAAGCCTGTCTCGCCGATAGCCAGAGCAGTTACAGCCTTGGGATCGGCCAACATTGTCAGCAGAATATCCACTTGAGACGCAAGCGCCTCTGGCGTATCGGCCCAGATAGCGCTGCCTTCGAGTAAACCCGCAGCTTTGTCGCGGCTGCGATTATAGATCACCAGTTGGTGTCCATTTGCTTGCAAGTTAGCTGCCATGCGGCTACCCATAATGCCCAGTCCAATAAATCCGATTTTCATCTTATCGTGCCTCCGTGTTACTTATGCCGTTAACATGTGCTTTAAGTTGGTCATAGTTGGCCAGCTTGGTGTCTAGTAGATCAAGCGTTTCGTGCAATAGCGCCAGTTGTGCATTAATATGATGACGATGCTGTATCAAGATGTCGTAC
>CAZLPC010000046.1:7422-11932 GCA_964561305.1 uncultured Anaerolineae bacterium | reverse complement strand
CCAATATCAAGGGCAGCCACAAAGCTATCGGTAAACTCTGACTGGGTAAGGGTTTCGGCACTACCCGTACCGGTGCGTTCTAACGATAGATCAGCAAGCAAGCGCCAATTGGGTGTAAACGCACCAGCATCAGTTGTTCCTGCTTCAACAATCCGATCAAAGTTCCCACCTGTTGCGATCAGCAAATAATAATCGTCAATTGCACCAATTTCTAGTACACGTTGGTTGTCGCCTTGACCTGTGACAATTGTATAGACTGTACCAGCAGCCGTTTCGCGAACGCTCTCGTCGTTCAACTCTGCACCAGCATCTAGCGTGGCTTGTACAAAATTATCGAGGGTTTGCTGAATTTGTGCTCCATCAGCATCTGGTGCTGGTTCAACAATCATGAAGAAGTGGGCATCGGTGTCAACGGCTCCTTGATAGACAGGATAATCCATAAATCCCATCGTAATCGAGCCATCAATCCACGCTAAAACATCACTGGTCATGCCCGTACCGCGCTCAAACATCTCATCAGGGGTATTGGCAGTCAGATTGCTAAGGGCATCATAATCGTCTTGCAAAACACCAAATGTAATGGTTTCGAGTGCGAACGGTGTTAAGAAACCAAATAATTCTAGCCCCATTTGTGCGTTAAGCTGTTGTACTTCTTCATCAGAGAGGCCGGTAAGGTCAGCAATGGCATCAGCATCAATACCCGAAACCAAATCTAAGGTCACACCAGCGCCTTCCTCGCGGAAGCCAAGCGCATAGCCATCAAAGGCATCGTCAATAAGAGCGCGAATATTTTCTTGAAGCGCAGCTGGATCACTAGAATCTACAGCAGCAACCTCTAGCGCGCCTTCGGTGAAGGTTTCACGCAGCAGCGCATCGTACAATATCGGGTCATGAACCGGGCAGAACAATGATGGCCCGACATAAATTCTTAAGAACGACTCAATATCAAGGTCATCATAAACTCGATTAAAGCGTTCGGTTTCGGCCAATGAAGGTGTTGAACCATTGGCAACATCTATAACTGCCTCATACGATGAGCGACCTTGTGTAAAAACAAGATGATCATCAATAATGCCCATAGCAATAACTGGGTTTTCAGGTTCGCCGGGGGCTTCTAATTCGTCAGCAAGCAAGCGATAGGTATAGCCACCATACTCAACTTCAATACTGGGAATATCGGAAAACTCACCCTGCGAAAATTGTGAATCAATGAAAGACTCAGCCCCGGCCGCATTCAAAACTGAAGCCAAAATAACCACCTCGGCTGAAGGTGTTGACTGGTTAGTATCTTCCATAATATATTGCGCCATGCTAGAGGACAAGCAGCGCATGTTGACAATAGAAACTTCATCACCCAACCAGCCACGAATTTGGTCAAGGCTAATGTCGGGGTTCAAGAAAAGCAACTCTAGCAATGAGTTAATTTCGTCACCAATGAATGCGCCTTCAGAACCGGCATTTAACACAGTAAACAAGGTTCCAACACGATCAAACATGCCGGGGCTTGTATCTAGGGTCATGTAGAGAGTAGCTGAATCTGGTGCAAGAATTGAGGGTGACTCAAAAATTTCTACCGAAACATTAGCGGCCGAAACCCATCCCTGTACGGTGCTACGCAACTCTACCAAATACAATGTATCGCCACTAGCGGGTGCTTGCACAAGTGGCAACCGATTTCCTTGCGAAGCCGCACCAATAACCTGCGAGGCAGTCGAAGGTTGTTCATAAATTTCTGTCACAACTGTATTTACAGTAGCGATATAACGCACTTGCGGGTCGCTGATGTTTCCAGTTGGGTCTTGAGCAAAACCCAAACTCATTGGTAGTAATGAAAAAACTACCAGCAACATTGCCAAAAACAACTTAGTTTTCATAAACTTTTAGACTCCTCATTTAGTTATCGCGTCTTGAAAACACCATCTGTCGTTTTCTAATACTCAATTTCGCTTAGGCAAATACTTCTAATAGACGCACAACCAGCGTTAACGAGAAAATGACGAGCAGCGGCACAATAGCAATGTTTAAGGCGCGATTGAGTCGATCTGCCCATGGAAACGTCGAAGTGCTGATAATTTCTTTATGAATCATCAGCATCAGCAAAGTCACAACCAAGATAAGGCTCAAGGATGCGGCAAGCGAAACAGACGTAAGAGCAGCTGTAGTTGTGGTAGTTACAGTTGAGGACATTAATCACCTGACCTATAATTTCGCAAAGACACTCAGTCTTAAGTGTACATAATTTTCCATTACTATGCTAGCGAAAAACTAGCAAGTTTCACCAAAATAGTTAATTTTTGACCTAGAATAACAAAATTCAGGAATAATTCAGGAATATATTTTTTGAAAGCAATCTATAATTTTGTTAGATTTAGGAGAAAATCATTGATTTTCGTTAATTTCGACATGCAGAATAAACCAATAACCATGCACAATAGAAACTAAGAACATCTGAATATTTTTGAGAGTCAGGAAAATATGCTGTGTATACAGTGCAACCATCCATTAAAAAAGACCCGTCGGCTAATGGTTCTTATCATTTAGAACCACTGTCAAAAAAAATCGTCGTGCTAATTCCGGCCTATAATGAAGAACGATTTATTGGCAGCGTTGTTTTACAAGTCTTGAATTATGTTGATACAGTTATAGTCATTGATGATGGTTCACAAGATAATACTGCGTCTATCGCTAAGGCTGCGGGTGCAACCGTTTTGCAACACGAATCAAATGCAGGCAAAGGCGTAGCTCTAAATACCGGCTTCGAATTTGCTCGTCAGCTTGATGTTGATGTGGTCATTTGTTTTGACGGTGATTATCAGCATCTACCAGAAGAACTAGCAAACGTTGCCAAACCTATTTTAAATGATGAAGCCGACATTGCCGTGGGGTCGCGCTATCTAGGTGATGCAAGTGATGTGCCAATGCAGCGCGTCATTGGTCATTGGGGTTTTACAACCCTTACAAATGCTTTATCGGGCACATCGTTAACTGATTCTCAAAGCGGGTTTAGGGCTTTCTCTAAGGCTGCATTAATTGCACTTACCTTTAGCTCAAAGAGCTTCTCCGTTGAATCTGAGATGCAGTTTTTAGCAAAAGATAATAAATTACGCGTGATAGAAGTACCAATCACCATCAAATATCCCGATAAACCGAAACGCTCAGTCATTAGCCATGGCTTAATTGTATTAAATGGGCTATTGGGCTTGGTCATTCAGCATCGCCCCCTACTCTTCTTCAGCGCTTTGGGCATGGCGTTTATTTTGGTGGGGTTTTTGGCTGGTATATGGATAATTGACCGTTATCAAGATTCTCAAGAACTCGCGATTGGCATGGCATTGATTGTTGTCATGTTAATATCAGTAGGCTTTTCAGTGGTGTTCACTGGTATTTTACTACATACCATACGGGCATTGCGCGTTGAACTTGAAGCGGCACTAAAGATCAAAACAAAGTAGTATAACTCGATATTTTGCACAATCTTGAACATTTAAGGATAGATTCTGCTATCATGCAAATTCGACTGGAACAGACCGCGCTTGGTGGTGCTGTAAAAGTATTGGCCCCCGAACGTTTTCAAGATCATCGGGGTTTTTTTACGGAAGTTTTTCGCCAAGATCAACTTATTGAGCTTGGCCTCCCCATTCAAGTTGCCCAATTCAACCATTCTGGTTCTATTCAAAATGTATTGCGCGGTCTCCATTTTCAATGGGAGCCAGCCATGGGCAAGCTGATGCGCGTCACTCGTGGCGCGGCGTTTTTAGTTGCCGTAGACATCCGCAAAAACTCACCGACGCTTGGCCAATGGTTTGGCATTGAAGCCAGCGAGGAAAATAACTACCTTGTTTGGGCCCCGGCTAGTTTTGCTCGCGGCTTTGCTGTTACTTCTGAATTTGCCGAAATTCAATATTTCTGCACAGGAACCTACAACAACCAAGCCGAGTCTGGCATATTGTGGAATGATCCTGAAATTGGCATTGAATGGCCTGTGCAAGACCCGATTCTGTCCGACAAAGACCGCAGCGCTCAAACTTTGGCCCAGTGGTTGGCCCGCCCAGAATCTGAACAATTTGTTTACAGCGAGTCGTAAAAGAAAGTCAGTTATCAAACTATGCACAAGATTTTGCTTGTCGGCGGCGCAGGCTATGTCGGCGCTGTTTTAGCAGAAGAATTGCTAGAGCGCGGTTATGCAGTCCGTGTATTAGATCGCCTTTATTATGGTGATGACGGCATTAAACACATTCAAGACCGCATCGAACTCATTCAAGGTGACATGCGAGCCATCAAACCTGATACCCTAGAGGGTGTGAGCAGTGTCATTAATCTTGGCGGGCTTTCAAACGACCCAACTGCCGAATATAATCCCGAAGCCAATTTTGAGATGAACACCGGTGCAACCCGCACTACTGCCGAGCTATGCAAAGCGGCTGGCATCAAGCGTTATATATTTGCCTCGTCTTGTTCAATTTATGATCGGGGTGTGGCTTAACAATCCCGCGATATTTTACTGGATGAA
>CAZLPC010000046.1:4754-7412 GCA_964561305.1 uncultured Anaerolineae bacterium | reverse complement strand
GCCCCCAAAGCGGCCTACTCTAGTTCTAAGTTTGCAGCCGAACGCTATCTACTAGAAATGGCTGATGCAGATTTTTGCCCAGTTATTCTACGCAAGGGAACGGTTTACGGCTTTTCGCCGCGAATGCGCTACGATCTGGTGGTCAACACCTTTGTGAAAGATGCGCTAACAAAGGGCGTACTCACCTTACATTATGGCGGTGAAATGTGGCGGCCATTAGTAGATGTACGCGATGTCGCCCGCGCCTATATTGCCTCAATTGAAGCCCCAGAAGACAAAGTACGCGGCGAAATCTTCAATATCACTTGTAACAACTTCCGCATTTCAGAGGTGGCTTTGCGTGTGCGCGAGGCCATGCGTCAAGTTGGGATAGAAGTAGATATTCGGCCCGACTATGGCTATAAAGGTATGCGAAACTATCGTGTTACCGGCAAAAAAGCCGAAGAAGTTTTGGGGGTGCGTCCTGAAATTTCAATTGAAGAGTCGGTCATCACCATTGTCGAGAATATCCGCAAGTTCAACTATACCGACTTTGAAAATCCGAAATACTACAACATCCGTTGGATGAGCCTGTTAGAAGAGGCACAAAAAGTTATTTCGGTAACTGGCTCAGTATTTTTCGCCTAGGGGATACAGTTCTGATGCAAAAAATTGTCATTATTGGTAGCAATGGCCAACTTGCCCATGATCTGCTGGTTGAGCTGCAAGGCAAAGCCGAAGTAGTGGGTTTAACTCATGCCGAGATAGATATTGTCGAGCATGAAAATACCCGCATCATCTTAAGCAACCTTGCACCACAAGTCATCATCAACACCGCAGCCTATCATCGGGTAGACGAAATGGAAGATAATATTGCCAAATCTTTCGCCGTCAATGCTGATGCTATCCGCAATCTGGCGCTTATCAGCCGCGATCTGGACGCAGTTTTTGTCCATTACAGCACCGATTACGTGTTTGGTGGGGATAGCACCCGCCAAATCCCTTATAGCGAAACCGATGCACCTTATCCGATCAATGTTTATGGGGTGTCAAAACTGGCGGGTGAGTATTTTGCCCGCGATCTTGCGCCCAAGCATTTTGTCATTCGTTCATCGGGTTTGTATGGGGTAGCAGGGAGTAGTGGCAAGGGCGGCAATTTCATCGAAAATATGATCGGACGCGCCCGCGACGGCAAAACGACCAAAGTCGTCGCCGACCAGCGCCTAACCCCCACTTTCACGATTGATCTCGCCCAAAAAACTGTCGCATTGATCCAAACCGATGCTTATGGGCTATACCATTTAACCAATACCAGCGATTGTTCGTGGTACGAATTCGCCGAGACCATCTATCGGCATACAGCTTTTCCACCCGAATTTGGCCCTACCACTACAGCCGAATTTGGCGCAAAAGCCACCCGCCCACCCTACTCGGTTCTGGATAATCACAACTTACGCTCGATTGGCCTCGCCGAAATGCGCCCGTGGCAAGAAGCTCTGCAAGATTATTTGGGTCGCAAGGGTTATTTAGCGGAGCGTGGTCATGACAACTGAGCGTGAAATACCCCGCGCTCTTGATGGTACCGACGCGCTTTTGCTACCATTCATCTCAATTATTATTGTCAGCTACAATCACAAACATTATCTCAAAGCCTGTTTAGATAGCTTGTTGAGCCAAAATTACCCACACTTCGAAATTATATTGGTAGATAACCATTCGGCAGATCAAAGCGCAGACTTTGCACGCGCCGAATTTCCTATGATTACAGTCATTCCATCTGAGACCAATTTGGGTTTTGCTGGCGGAAATAATCTCGGGGCTCAACAAGCAAAAGGCGAGTATCTTGCATTTATAAATCCTGACACCATCAGCGATGCGCAATCGCTGACCGAACTTATTCAACCCCTGCTAGACAACAAAATCATTGGTTTAACAACTTCTAAGTTGTTGTTGATGCAAGACAAGAACACCATTAATACCTGTGGAAACGATGTACATTATACAGGCATAGCCTTTTTAAGAGGAAGCGGCCAGCCTGCCGATACCCAACAAAAACAACAAACCGTTGGCGCTATTTCTGGGGCAGCATTTATTATCTCTAAAAAGCTTTTTTTAGAATTAGGTGGCTTCGATAAGCATTTCGCTCCCGCATATGTTGAGGATACTGATCTATCGTGGCGTGTTATTTTGCAAGGCAAAACATGTGCTCTGGTTCCCACTTCAATTGTCTATCATGATTATCGGCCAAGTTTTTCTGCTAATAAATATTACATGATCGAGAAAAACCGCCTTCAAATGTTGCTAAAAACTTATCGATGGGGCACACTGCTATTATTATTGCCAGCCTTGCTGCTCTCAGAAGTGGTCAGTTGGGGCTATGGCCTCTCAAGTGGGCGGGCTTTTTTGGGCGCAAAGTTAAGAAGTTATGGCTGGGTGATAAGAAATATACAGAGCATTCTACACTCACGCCGCATTGTCCAGCAATCTCGTCAAGTAGGGGATCGTGAATTACTACGAGCGTGCGTCACCCATTTGGCGTATGGACAAGCCAGCGATAGTTTGGCCAGTAAAGTAGCACCTATACTATTTGATCCACTTTATGTAGTCTTATATAGGCTCTATCAGGTTATTATACGCTGGTGAATAGGATATTCTTTTAATGAGGATTGCACATGTAAC
>CAZLPC010000046.1:0-4744 GCA_964561305.1 uncultured Anaerolineae bacterium | reverse complement strand
CCGCCACCTTTCCACCTTATGAAGCTGGAACAGGGCGGGTTGCCTATTTTAATGCCCTAGAGCTAGCCAAGCGTGGACATGACGTGGTTGTATACACTGTCAAGCACCCCGAACCTATACTCGACGACACAACTGGTATTCAAATTAAACATCTGCGTCCAATTTTTCAGATCGGGAATGCTCCGTTATTACCCAGTCTCCTCAATATACGTGATGTAGATATTATTCACTTGCATTGGCCCTTTATTTTTGGGGCAGAGCTAACGTGGTTGGCTGCCAAGCTAAGGCATATTCCTTTTGTTCTCACCAATCATAACGATCTTGCCACACATGGTTTTCGGCAACACTTATTCAATATATACCTTGCGATCTCAACGCGCTTAGTTGTGCCACATGCAGCCAAATACTGCACCGTCTCGATGAGTCATGCTGAAGATTGCCAATTAACCCCTTTCTTTAAGAAACGTTGGAGTGATGTGGTTGAAGTGCCCAATGGCGTTGATACCGACATTTTTCATCCTGATATTGATGGTAGCCCTATTCGACAACAATATAAAATTCCTGAAGATAGCAGTGTATTTGCTTTTGTAGGTGCACTAGACCGGGCACACCCTTTAAAGGGTGTAGATCGTCTTATTCAAGCCTTTAAGTCAGTATGTCAAAACAACACTGCACGATTGATGATTATCGGTGGTGGCGATATGACAGAAACCTATCAAAAAATGGCATCTGAGCTCGATATTGATGATAAGGTTATTTTCACAGGTAAAATACCTCATAAGGAATTGGGGCAATATTATGCTGCTTGCGATGTACTCGTTTTGCCATCGTTGCTAGAATCTTTTGGGATTGTACTTATTGAAGCTGGTGCATGTGGAAAACCCGTCATTGCCAGCAATGTATCTGGCATGAGAAGTGTAGTCAAAGATAAATTAGATGGTTTTCTTATTAAACCCGGCGATCAATCAGAACTTATAGAAAAAATGATCTATTTAGCTCAAAATCCAACCATTCGTGAAGAAATGGGGAAAGCAAATTATAAGAAAACAATAGCGCAATATTCATGGCCTATTGTCGTTGAAAAGTTGGAAGGTATCTATCAACAGGTAATCCATGAGCATCACACATCTTGATCGCCCCAGCCTAGACTATTGGCACGCTTTGGACTATTGTGCGGGGCAGGCTTGGCACACCAAACAACCCATTACATTACTAACCAGTAGCCAATTTTATGCCCAACACCTGTACGACCGCCTTTATGAGCGCCAGCCGACACTAATAGACACCACCAAATGGTCACCAGCCAACAGTGCCTACACAATAGCATTAGCAGATTGGCAACCTATCTCTGGCACATGGATTTGGGCCGAGCCTTCACACGGCACACAACAAACGATCCTTAAATATTGGCTACAAACTGCCCAGCAAGGCGATCAACTCTTTGTAATTTCATCAAACTGGCTGGCAAAACGCCTTCCAGAATGGCAGCAAGCTCCCTACCCCAGTATTACACCTGCTGGCCCACGTACCATTCAACAAACCCTACACGATCATGGGCTAAAAATAGAACAGCTATATGGTTTTCATGGGCCCGTAAGTATTGCACTAGGATATACAGCACTGGGCTTCAGCAAAATAAAGCAATTCGCATGGAGTGATCGGTTTAACTATGCTATGCGTAAGTTTTATACCACAGAAGGCCTACAGGCTCATATTGCGCCAGTTCAAGTGCGCGTCGTCGTCACCTAATCATTACAGGGAGTATGAATGAAATCGGTAGCAGATCGCATTGCTAAACTGGACAGATGGTTCGACACCATTCGCGGAGTAGATGGCTATGGCGGGCCGGTGGTGCATTGGTGGCAAAATTCTTTGCATTATACAGGTGCAGGCCTTGATTGGCGCTATGAAGGCATTGTTCAGGCCTATCTAAACCTTTATAAAAAGGTGCAATCGCATCAATGGCTACAAAAAGCACGACAGGCTGCTGATGACTTAGTAAAGGGGCAGCTTGAAAGTGGAAACTTTCGGTTTTCGTCGTTCGAGCAAAATCCTCATGTTGGGGGCACACCCCACGAGGCCGCTTGCGACATTGCCCTGCTAGCACTCGCCAAGCAACTTCAACAAACCAATATTGATGCAACAGTCTATATTGAAGCAGCCAGAAAAAATATTGAAAAATACTATATTCAAACGCTATGGAATGTCAAAACACATTATTTTCGAGATAATACATCGGGCACAAACATCGTACCCAACAAGGCCGCTACATTGGTCGAGGCACTATTTTTGCTGGCTGAAACAACCAATGATGAGCGCTATATTCATGCGTATGCACTGCCTACCCTAGAGGCTATTGTGGCCCATCAAATAACAGATGGCAGTACCCTAAATGGTGCAATTTATCAAATGAGTCGCAATGGGCGCTATCAGGCGTGGTTTTTTCCGTATTATGCGGCCCGTTGTGTGCCTGCTTTATTGATAGGCTATCAGCATACTCAAAACGAGATATTCTTAAACAGCGCCAAAGCTGCTATGCAGTTTGTAGAACACTTTCAATATGAGGATGGTAGCTTTGCCCAAATTGTCTATTCCCCCAAACAGATCAATCGCTATCCACAATGGGTAGCTGGCAATGGTGACATTTTGCGAGCTTTTCGATTATTAGAACCCTATGGTTACAAGATTGACCTTAGTGCTGCGGAAAGCTGGCTTTTACAGCGACAGCACCCCCATGGCCCATTTCATACAGCCTATGGTTTTGCTAGCCAAGTCAATCAGCGCCAGCCTACAACAAGCCGGCCTGACCTACGTGACATTTTGCCCGTAGCGGGCTGGACAGATAAACCCTTCCGCTATTTGACCGAGCAATATGACGGCAATCAGGCTATCTCACCAATTGACAGTGCCGATATTGTCATTAAAGTAGAGAGTCAACTACGCGGTCATCGGGTAGAATATGTTGAAGATAGACAACATTTAGCAATTCGGCAGCAAGGTAAGGTCCTGTATCAATGGACTAAAGGCACGCCGTGGGCCAACATTGATTCGCGCCAACTGATCTGGAAGTAAATTGTCAATGTTTTAGAGGGTGAATAGGCACTAACTGATTATGAAGATTGATTATCTTAACTCCATACAAAAAAAGCATTTATTAGCAAAAATATTGCATATAAGTTGCGCTTTCCTCTTTTTAGCAAATTTTATACCCATTCAACCTAATAATCTCCCAACCGCCTCAGCTCAAACAGGTATCAATAGCCTTGTGCAGCAAGACTTTAACAACGACAATATTCCAGATGTAACCACTATTGCCGCTAATTTCGCCTCTAACAGAGACCGCGTCACTGTATATGACACAACTGGCGATATGCAATGGTCAGACGATTGGCAAGTAGCCACCGACTTCAAAAACGATATTTGGATATTTGATGCCCTCGCCAATGGCAGAGCTGAGTTAATTATTGTCTTCTCGCAGAACGATGAACAGCAAAGCATAGCAGAACTCTATTTTGATGTGGATGGAGATGGGCAAACAAGTTATAGGATCGAGAACAATCGCCCTATTATCACCGAGTCACAATTTCCACCGATGAGAGTAACCGCCGATGGGAATTGGTTACTAGATAATGGACAATTGAACTGGAACCTGCGCTTTGAAATGGATGGTGGAAATTCTTTTAGCGCTTCTCACCCTTATAATGAACCGCATCAATTGACTACAGGACTATACTTTAAACCGCTTTTTGTGTTGGATGGCACAACTGATGTTGAACATATTTTCATTGCCGATGAAGACACCAGACCCCTAGCGAGTATATGGCGCATCCTAGATGATAATCTTCTTGTAAATACTTCTTCTGCACGCACTTGGATATGGTCAAATGAATCAGAACAAGACGAAATATATAATATTACGCCAATATTTTGGCCTCTGCTAGCCAGTGTCGGCGACCCTAATATTGCCTCCATTCAGAGGGTTAATCTGCGTTACTTTAATATTCAGCCCTTCATCCCCATAAGTTGGCCGCTTGCCGAAGTTTATAGCGTGGCTTGGATTGGCTATCCGATTGAGCACGGTTTTCATGTCCATAGTTATTCTAGGCTTCATGATAATGAATCATCCGACATGTTTTTTGAAAATATACAGGCCTACTATGACCTTGCTCAAGATAATGACAATCATCCTGAAATGCACATTCGTCATCTTTACCACAATCCGCCTAATGACATAACAGAACTTCGCATTGTCAATACTCCCTACAATGATATTCGCTACTCATGGAATCTTAACAACAATCCACAAATGCAATGGGACTATAAGATAGGGTTAGGTGGTAGATTCATAATAGATGAAGACATCACCATAGGTGGTTTTACCTATCGCACCATTCCTCATGAACGTCTTCCTTACTGGATTAGCGAACAATCATGGGATATCATTACATTTGTTGCATCAGAAGGAGGGTTATATAATAGTTCTGAGGGCATTTATGAATGGAGTGTTTTTGAACAATCTATTAATAGTTTTTTCCCTTTAAGACAATATATTGATGGGCAATATACTTTTGACACAACCTTACTCTATCAGGTGAACCAAGAAAGCATTACAGGCGGATTGTCAGGCACTTTAGAGCAAGGCTTTCGTGGCGAATATGCTCCTGATGTGCACATGGCCCCACAGCTATATTTTTCGCCTATAGATCGCCGCCTGCATCTCTATCGGGCCCAATATGGCTTAATG